>DATLUM010000042.1 GCA_035533095.1 Acidimicrobiales bacterium
GCCGCGACCGCAAGCTGGGCTACGAGTCGTTCGCAATGCCCGATGAGATATGGGACCGCGCCCTCGAAGTGCAGGGCGCCCTCTCCGAGCGCGGCCAGCTCCGCGCCGTGAAGTTCCCGGACCTGCTCATCGCCGCCACCGCCGAACGGCACCGGCTCGTGGTGATCCACTACGACGCCGACTATGACCTCATCGCCGGCATCACCGATCAGGGTTGCGAATGGGTCGTGCCTCAAGGATCGGTCTCCTGAGGGCTGTCTCTCGGCATCCTGCCGGGGATTCGTTGCTCACCATCAGTGAGTCCGAGGGACCACCCACGATTTGCCCAGGATTTGCGCGGGCGTGACGGTCGGCGACAGCCCGCGGCAACCACCGGCAAACGGCTCGCCCGCGAAGCCCCACGTCACACGCCAAAAACGGCGACCAGTGGCAAGCGATGACTAGAAACGGAGGCGGGTTTACGACTCGTTAGCAGTGAGTCCGATTCGGCCGCTCTCGCACCTCTCCCTGGGCACAACTCTAACCTCTTGGCAGCTTCGCCCCTCGGAGGAGGATCCTGGCCACCGGCGCGGACGTCGGCCGGCGGAGCGGGTACCTCCTCCACTTCGGGAAACGAGGGGCCGACCGGCTCTATTCGCACGGCTCACCGCTGGGATCTAATGGGGCCATGAGCGGCGACACCATGACGTTCGCTCAAGGCGCGCGCGGGCTGACCTCGGCGGAGGCGCGGGCTCGGCTGGTCCAAGACGGGCCAAACGTCCTGCCCGCCGCCCGGACGACGGCTCCCTGGCGGCTGCTCGCCGCCCAGTTCACCCACTTCTTCGCCGCTTTGTTATGGGTGGCCGCGGGGCTGGCTGCGCTGGCCGGGATGACGCAGCTGGCTGTGGCCATCGTCGCCGTGGTCCTCGTCAACGGGGGATTTGCGTTCGCCCAGGAGTACCGGGCCGGCCGGGCGGCGGCCCGCCTGCGATCGATGCTTCCCCGACGGGCTCGGGTCCGGCGTGACGGTGTACCCGTCGAGGTCGACGTCGCCGAACTGGTGCTCGGCGACGCGGTCCTGCTTACGGCTGGGGACCGGATCTCCGCCGATCTAAAGGTGATCTCGGCCCGGCTGTTCGCCGTCGACTGCTCCATGCTCACCGGCGAGAGCGTTCCGGAACTGCCGGAAGCCGGCGGGTCCTTGGCCGCCGGCACCTTCTGCGTCGAGGGTGAGGCCGAAGCAGTCGTGGTCGCGACCGGTGCCCGGACCCGCTTGGCAGGGATAGTCGATCTGACGCAGCACGCCAAGAGACCGACGAGCCCGCTGACTCTGGAGCTCAACCGGGTGGTACGGATGATCGCCGGTATCGCCATCAGCCTCGGGACCGCGTTCTTCGTCGTCGCCTGGCTGGTCGGTTTCGGCGCCAAGGACGGTTTCTTGTTCGCTGTGGGCGTCACCGTTGCTCTCGTACCCGAGGGCCTATTGCCGACGGTCACCCTCTCGCTGGCCCGCGGGGCGCAGCGGATGGCGGGCCGCAAGGCGCTGGTGCGCCACCTCGAGTCCGTGGAGACCCTCGGTTCGACCACCTTCATTTGCACGGACAAGACCGGGACCTTGACTCGCAACGAGATGACGGTTGTCGCGGCGTGGACTCTCGAGGGCGAAGCGTCGGTCAGCGGTACCGGTTACGAGCCCACGGGCGAGGTGTCCTGCGCAGCGCAAGCTCGCCCGTCCTTCGTCCGCTTGGCGCTCGCGGGGGCGCGCTGTTCAACGGGTCGGGCGGCACAGGAGGACGGGTCGTGGGTCG
Organism: Acidimicrobiales bacterium; assembly: GCA_035533095.1. Classification (NCBI taxonomy): domain Bacteria; kingdom Bacillati; phylum Actinomycetota; class Acidimicrobiia; order Acidimicrobiales; species Acidimicrobiales bacterium. The sequence goes on from DATLUM010000042.1 coordinate 1,788, forward strand.
CTCTCGGCGATCCGATGGAAGCAGCCCTCCACACGTTCGCGCGCCGGCTTGGCGTGGACGTAGAAGCCGACGAGCGCTCCCGTCCCCTGCACGACCGGGTTCCGTTTGACACGCGCCGGCGTCGCATGTCTGTCGCTGTGGGAGGCGAACTGGTCGTCAAGGGCGCACCCGAAGCGATCCTCAACCTTTCCCACGACGCGTCGGGAGCTTCGCTCGTCGCCGATCGTATGGCCGAACGGGGCCTCCGGGTGCTGGCTATCGCGATCCGTTCGTGGGACGGAACGAGGCCGGCCACACCCGCCGACGAGCGGGACCTCGCCCTGCTAGGACTCGTCGGCCTGGAGGATCCGCCTCGCCCGAGTGCCAGGGCGGCAGTGGCGTCGTGCCGCGAGGCCGGGATCCACATTGCGGTGGTGACCGGCGACCACCCTGCCACCGCCATGGGGATCGCCCGGGAGGTGGGAATCGCCGGCCCGGACAGCGTCGCGCTCGAGGGCAAAGACCTCCCCCTCGACGAGGAGGTGCTCGGCGCCCTGCTCGACCGCGACGGCGTGGTCGTCAGTCGCGTCGACCCCGAGGACAAGCTGAGGATCGCCCGCTCCTTGCAGCGTCGCGGGCACGTGGTGGCCATGACCGGTGACGGGGTCAACGACGGGCCCGCACTGCAGGAGGCCGACATCGGCATAGCGATGGGCCGCAGCGGCACGGACGTGGCACGCGAAGCGGCGGACCTGGTTCTCCTCGATGACGACTTCGCGACCATCGTCGCCGCCGTCGCCGAAGGTCGCTCGACCTTCGCCAACATCCGCCGATTCCTGACCTACCACCTGACCGACAACGTCGCCGAACTGACCCCGTTCGTGCTGTGGGCACTCTCGGGAGGTCGCTTTCCGCTAGCTCTTGGCGTACTGCAGATCCTGTGTCTCGACATAGGCACCGATCTGCTCCCCGCACTGGCTCTCGGCGCAGAGCCACCCAGGCCGCAAAGCCTCCACCAGCCTCCGACGGGACGTCACCTCATCGACCGGCGCCTCCTGTTCAGGGTCTTCGCTGTACTCGGAGCAGCGGAGGCGGCCGTGGAGATCCTGGCCTTCACCATCGCCCTACTCCTCGCTGGTTGGCGTCCTGGTGCGGCCAAGCCCAGCGATGCAGTCCTCGCTGCTGCCTCAGGAGCCGCGTTCACGGCTGTGGTGTTCGGTCAGATGGGTAACGCGTTCGCCTGCCGCAGCGTCCGGCGAACTCCCTGGAACCTCGGCTGGCTGTCTAACCGGCTCGTGGCGGGTGCCGTGGTGGTCGAACTTGGCGCGCTGCTGGGATTCTTGTTCGTCCATCCGGTGGCTCACGCGCTCGGTCAGGCGCCGCCCGCCTTGTGGCCGGCGGTGGCGGCGGTGGCGGCGGCCCCGGCCGTCCTGCTCGTAGACGCCCTCCACAAGGCGCGGATCTGGAAGCGATCCGCACCTCTCCCCGGCCAGGATGGCTAGTCGAGGAGCGAAGCTCCGAGGCCGGCCCCGCACGATGAGCAGTACACGACTTCGTACTCCGCGCCGGCAACGGACGTGAGCACGGTGGCCGACAGCGTGGCCCGCAACGGTCTGCCGCAGGCCGCGCAGACCGGCTCGGCGCCGGCGTGCGCGACGATCCCGGCCTCCGCCGCGGCCGGCTCAACGCCCTGATCGACGGGTTCGACCGCTGGCAGCCGGGAATCGGCGGTGTCCGCTTGGGTGGCGGCGCCGGCGAGGTCCTCGCGGAGCGCCACGAGGTCCACGTTGAGGCCGCGCAGCACCTGGCCCGCGGTGCCTTCGACGTCGAGCACGCTGATCAACAGGTGCGCGCTGCCCACCTCTTCGCTCTTCATCCGAAGGGACAGCTTGCCGGCACGGTCCATGGCGCGGGCCGCCCGGTCGGTGAGCTCGAGCTCTCCCGTGCCGCGCGCCGGCGTCGGCAGGTCGCGGCGGGCGAGGGCCTCGCTGACCTTCTCGCGGCAGGCGGACAGCGGCGCGCCGGCGCCGTGGAGCAGCCGGGCAGCGGGATTGTGGCCTTCGGCGAGCAGACCGAGGAGCAGGTGCTCCGTGCCAACGTGAGGATGACCGAGCCGCCGTGCTTCCACGCCCGCCAGATCCACCGACCGGCGGGCGGCGAGGCTGTAGCGCTCGATCACGGCGCCAAGCTAGACCAAGGGCGGCGCCTCGGCTCGCATGAGGATGACTGTACCTATCGGCATTTCTCGTGACACCGAACTTGGCGGCTTGGTTGACTCGGCACGGTGAGCGAGTCCCTGAGATGGGTGTCCGAGCATCCCGACTGGATCGACCAGCTGGGAGGGCAGACAGCGCTGGTCGAGGGTGAGGGTCTAGAGCTAGCGGGAACGGTGGAGGTCGCGAACGGCGCGGTGGTCGTCCACTGCGACGAGGAATGCGGGTTCCCAGGCGACAGCCGTAACGTCGTGGTAAGCGTGTTCACGCCGCGGGTCTACTTCCGGTTGAGCGGTACGGCCACGGCGGAAGGCAAGGAGGTCTACTGCGCTCCGGACATGGCGATCGAGCGCATCGAACGACGGAGGTGGCCGCGCGCCCGCCTCGATCTGCCGGTCACGCTCTGCCCTCTGCACGGCTCCGACGTCGATTCCGTTCCCGGAAGGACGGTCGACATCAGCGTCGGCGGTGCGTGCGTGGAAACGCTGAGTCCGGTCGACCCTCGCAAGGCAAACGAGGTGAAGGTCGTGATCCGCCTGGCTGGCGGGGCGGACATCGAGTGCAGCTGTGCGACGATCGCAGTCGAGGAGACAGACGACGGATGGCGGTACCGCCTGTCGTTCCGCGACCTCGACGACGACGGCACGTGCCGGCTGCAACAGCTCACCGCGGCCTGACCACTTAGGCGGCGAGCGCGCGGTCAAGGACAGCTGACGCCAGCGGGGACTGCCGCAGCCTGAAGAGTCACTTCCTGTTCCCACCACCCCCAGTTGGTGTGGACAGACTGTCCTGGAACTGACCAGAATCCGAGCGAAACGGAGGCATCCTGCATCACAGGGGAGACCATCAATATGAGCGGCGGCTGGCTCATGCGGCCGTAGAGAACGGAGGGAACATGTACGAGCCGGCACTTTCGACAATCGCAGAACTGTCGACGGCGATCGAGAAGCGGCGTTTGTCGAGCCGTGAGCTCCTCGAGAACTACCTGCAACGGATAGACAAGCTCAACCCCGTGCTGAACGCGGTTGTGACACTGGACGCCGAACGGGCGCAGGAAGCCGCCGGCGCGGCGGATGAGGCCACCGCGCGAGGCGAGAGCAGCGGCACGTTGCACGGGCTACCGATCACGACCAAGGACGCGATCGAGACGGCCGGTATACGTTCCACGGGCGGCGCCACCGAACTGGCGGGCCATGTCCCGTCTCAGGACGCGCCGGCGGTGGCGCGGCTCAGGTCCGCGGGGGCCATCGTGTTCGGCAAGACCAACGTGCCCCGCTGGTCCGGAGACATCCAGACCCACAACGACATCTTCGGCACCACCAACAACCCCTGGGACCACTCCCGCACGACAGGAGGATCATCGGGAGGCGCGGCGGCCGCTGTGGCGACGGGTCTCACGACATTCGAGCTCGGTACCGATATCGGCGGCTCGGTCCGCATCCCGTCTAACTACTGCGGTGTGTGCGGGCACAAACCGAGCTTCGGCGTGGTACCTCAAAGGGGTTATCTCGATCGCGTCGGCGGCGGGATCACGGACGCGGACATCAACGTGTTCGGCCCGATCGCGCGCAGCCCGGAGGACCTCGCCCTGCTGCTCGAGGTGCTCGCCGGCCCGGTGGGTGAAGACGCCAAGGCGTGGCGGCTGGAGCTTCCCTCTCCCCGCCATGAACGACTCAGCGAATTCCGGATCGGTACCTGGCTGGACGATCCCGCCTGCGAGGTCGACACCGAAGTCGTGGACGCGTTGAGCCACGCGGCAGGAGCGTTGCAGTCCGCCGGTGCGAAGGTGACCGCGGACAGGCCACCGATCGAGCTCGCCGACGCGTCCGCTCTGTTCGCGTCGCTGATCACTCCCGCGATATCCGTGAGCACCGACAAGGAGACCGGCGACGCGATAAGCGGGCCCCACCGCACCTGGCTCGACCAGGACCAGGTCCGTGCCCGCATGCGGGCGGTGTGGTCCGACTGGTTCCGCGACCACGACATCCTGCTCTGCCCGGTCATGCCGATGGCGGCATTCCCGCACGACCACCACGGGACGATCATGGACCGCTCCGTCACCGTCAACGGCAAGCAGCGGCCGCAGATCGACACCCTGGCTTGGACGGGCCTGGTGGGCGTGGCCTACCTGCCGTCCACTGTCGTGCCGGTGGGGTTCACCTCGGGTGGGCTGCCGGTAGGTGTGCAGGTGGTCGGCCCCTATCTCGAGGACCGCTCATCCCTCCTCGTGGCGGCGAAGCTCGCTGAGCTGACGGGCGGGTACAGGCCGCCGCCGGGGGCCTAGCCGTCATTACAGAATCCTGATGGTTGCCTTTCAGTTCGGAAAAGACCGCCGCTCATGATCGATCGGTGGACGTCGGGGGTTCCGGCGTCGTGAACCTCACGATCAGGAGCAGCCATGTACATCAAGTCTCTCACCGGTCTTGCAGCCGCAGTGGTGACCGGAGTCGCCGGGTTCGGCCTCCCCGCCGCTGGAGCACAAAGGACGACCCAGCCGAGCAGCACGTCCGGCAATCCCGCCCACCAGCGCAGCGCGGCGTCATGCAACACCGACGCCCACTGGCCGGCGTACGTCCAAGGCAAGCCTGACGGCTTCGACGCCGGCGACGACGGCGCCTACCTCTGGCACAACCCGACGGGCGGTTGGGGCCTGCGGTTTAGCCACCCCGACCTGCCCGGCAAGGCGAACCGGGTCGTCTTCACCGGCGCGATCATCTCGAAGGGCAAGATCGGCAACCTGGTCAAGGTCCGCGATGAGAAGGGTGACGTCGTGAAAGTGGGCCCTAAGGGCCACACTCTCCGTTTCCGCTTCGTCGATTACGGCGGCGTGGACGGCGTCGACTTCACCACCACCTGCACGCCCGGGCTGCAGGTGAATCTCAAGGCAGACAAGACAACCGTGCAGACCGAGTTCGTCCACCTCGGGGACAAGAACACCCATCCGGGCAGCGACCCGTTCCGGATCCGCCGGCGCGACGGCGACACCGGAACCGTCGCCGCAACACCGAAAGCCGGTACGCAGAAAGGCGCGAAGCCAGCCGCGGGCTAGCTGCTCGATGTCATGGGCGGGCCGGGGGTCTCCGGTCCGCCCACGGCCGCGCCTGTTCGAGCTCGTAAGCGAGCTCGAACAGCGTCCGCTCGTCGCCGACACGCGCAGCGAACTGCAGACCGACCGGGATCCCCGCGGGTGTCCACCACAGCGGGACGCTCATCGCCGGCGCACCGACGAGGTTGTGGAGCACCGTGTAGTCGACGTACGCGCCGAGACGCTCGACCAGCAGATCGAACGGGGTGTCGCCGGCGATGTGGCCGGTCGGAACGGGAGGAGTCAGCATCACCGGCGAGAGGAACAGGTCATGCGTCGCGAAGGAGATCTCGTAGGGAGTCGAGAGCGCGTGCATGCGCGCCTTCGTCTCTTCGAGGGCCCCCTCCGGGAGCGACGCGGCAGTGGCTGCCATGGCGAGGGTGAACGGTTCCAGGAGGCTCTCGTCCGGTTCGGTCCCGGTGAACCCGGCAACCATGTCGCGCACACCGAGGGCGCTCGACGCGTACAAGACCGAGAAATCCGCCATCACTGGGGCCGTGTCGAAAGCGTAGGAGGCTTCTTCGACGTGGTGGCCGAGTTCGGTGAGCAGCGCGACGGTCGCGTCGACCCCGTCCTGCACCTCGCGTGAGGGCTGTCGCCCAGCCAAGCTCGTTGCGAGCAGCCCGATACGGAGCCGCCGCGGCGACCGGCCGCCGACATGGCCGACGCGAGGGAGGTCGCCTGCGCCCTCCATCTCTGCGAAGAGCGCAGCGGAGTCGCGCACCGATCGCGACAGGCAGTGCTCGACCGTGAGTGGGTAACCGGCGGCAGGGGCCTGCTCCCCCACCAGCCGGTCCCGCGAAGGCTTGAGCCCGAACAGCCCGCACGCCGAGGCCGGGATGCGGATGGAGCCCCCGCCGTCGGCGGCGTCGGCCACCGGGACGACGCCGGCGGCCACAGCCGCTGCCGAACCGCCGGAGGACCCGCCCGGGGAAAGGGACGGGTTCCAGGGGTTAGCCGTGGGACCCGTCACGAGAGGCTCGGTGGTCGGCAGGTAGCCGATCTCGCCGAGGGCGGACTTCCCGATGACAACGAGCCCGGCAGCCTCGAAGGCGTCGACCTGCGGGCTGTTGTTGGCTGCCGGCGGCAGGAAGGGCCCGAAGCGAGCGCCCCATCTCGTTGGCACGCCTTGCACGTCGAACATGTCCTTGACGAGGAACGGCACGCCAGCGAAGGGGCCGCTGCTCGCGGCGACCCTTGCGCGGGCCCGGTCGAACGTGTCGGTCACCATGAAGTTGAGGACCGGTTGGGCCTCCTCGGCTCGCTCGATCGCGGCCTCGACCACCTCAGACGCCTTGACGTCGCCGCTCCGAATGAGCCCGGCGGTGTCGGTGGCGTCGAGCCAGCGGAGTTCCTCATGTATGGCCATCGCGCGAGCTTGCCCCATCCGAGATACTTAGCTACGACAACTATTCCGGTACATTGGTCGAATGAGCTCAGCGGAGGCGGCAGACCGCTGCAAGTGGCCCAGTAATTACAAGTGGATCGCTCTGTCGAACACCACGATCGGCGTGCTGATGGTGACGATCAGCGGGTCGATCACGATCATTTCCCTCCCGGACATCTTCCGGGGAATCCGACTCGACCCGCTCGCCCCCGGCAACACCTCCTATTTCCTCTGGCTGCTCATGGGGTTCTTGCTCGTCACCGCGGTGCTGGTGGTGAGCTTCGGCCGCATCGGGGACATGTACGGCCGCGTGCGCATGTACAACCTCGGGTTCGCCGTGTTCACCGTGTTCTCGATACTGCTGTCGGTCACCTGGATGCACGGAGCCGCCGCGGCGATCTGGCTGATCGTCATGCGCGTCTTCCAGGGCGTGGGGGGTGCGTTCCTCTTCGCCAACTCGTCGGCCATCCTCACCGACGCCTTCCCGACCAACCAGCGCGGGCTGGCCCTCGGAATCAACTCCGTTGCCGCCGTCGCCGGGTCTTTTCTGGGACTGCTGATCGGCGGCGTACTGGCGCCCATCGAGTGGCGCCTCGTGTTCCTGGTGTGCGTCCCGTTCGGCCTGTTCGGAACCGTGTGGGCATACCTCAAGCTCCGTGACGGCGGGGTACGGATGCCTGCTCGAATCGACTGGGCCGGCAACGTCAGCTTCGCCGTCGGTCTGATCGTCCTGCTGACCGGCATCGTGTACGGCATCCAGCCCTACGGCGGGCACAGCATGGGGTGGACCAACCCCTGGGTGATCGGGGCGATCGCCGGCGGCGTTGTCGTCCTGGGAGTCTTCGCGTGGATCGAACAGCACGTGCCCGATCCGATGTTCCGGCTGCACCTCTTTTCCATCCGGGCGTTCACTGCGGGCAACTTCGCCAACCTTCTCGGAGCCCTCGGCCGCGGCGGCCTGCAGTTCATGCTGATCATCTGGCTGCAGGGCATCTGGCTTCCCCAGCACGGCTACAGCTTCCAGGAGACACCGCTGTGGGCAGGCATATACATGGTGCCCTTGACGGTCGGGTTCCTCATCGCCGGACCGGTGTCCGGGATCCTCTCGGACCGCTATGGCGCCCGACCGTTCGCTACCGGCGGAATGCTCGCCACCGCCGTCGCCTTCGCCCTGCTCGAGGTGATACCGATGAACTTCAACTACCTGGCGTTCGCGGCAATCCTCGTTCTCATGGGCCTGTCAATGGGGATGTTCAGCTCCCCGAACCGCGCGGCGGTGATGAACTCGCTACCGGCGGATCAACGCGGGGCGGGCGCCGGGATGATGAACACCTTCCAGAACGCCTCGCAGGTCCTGTCGATCGGGGTCTTCTTCTCGGTGATCACCCTCGGCCTCGCAGCGACGTTGCCGACGAGCCTGTTCAGCGGCCTGACCGCACAGGGCGTTCCGCCGGACGTGGCTCACAAGATCGCCGGCCTGCCACCGATCGGCAGCCTGTTCGCCGCGTTCCTCGGCTACAACCCGGTGCGCCAGCTGGTTCCGCAGGCGGTGCTCGGCCACCTCGGCGCCTCCCACGCGGCATACCTGACAGGCAGGAGCTTCTTCCCGAGCTTGATCAGCCCCGCCTTCAAGACCGGTCTCAGGTACGCGTTCGACTTCGCGATCGGATGCTCGCTGGTCGCGGCGGTGGCGTCGTTGATGCGGGGCGGACGCTACGTACACGGCGAAGGCGAGACGCTCGAGGAGGAGATCGAGGCGCACGCCCGGAGCGCGTCCCGGGCCCTATCCTCGACTCATGGGCCGGCTCGAGGTTGACGGTTCCGATCTCGTCCTCCGCCTGACCTGGAGGGAGAAGATCGCCGGGTTCCACGGCAACATCAGGGTGCCACTCACGACGATCCGGTCGGTGAGCGTCCCGAAGTACCCGTGGCAGGCCCTGCGCGGCTGGCGAATGGCCGGCACGGGCATCCCGCGCATCGCCGCGCTGGGCACGCGCCGGCACGGGACCGGGTACGACTTCGCACTGCTGCACGGAAGCCGCCCGGCCGTTCAGGTCGAGCTTGCCACCGGAAGGTTCGAGCGCTGGCTGGTATCCGTCGACGAGGGAGAGGACCCGCGCGCGGAGGCGCAGAGGGTGGCGAGCGCCGCGGGGATCCGGGTCAGCCCAGACCGCTGAGCTTGCCGGCTCCGCGCGGGGTGCTCATGGCCGCGACGAGGAGCGCGGACACACCGATCTCCAGCAGGAGGGTCGGTAACCAGCCGACGCCGAACACGTGGTCGCCGATGAACCCGCCGACGATCGCGCCGATGATGCCGGCGAGGGCGGTCACCAGGAGGCTGATCCGCTGGCGGCCGGGCACGACCAAGCGGCCGAGCGCTCCCAGCACGAGCCCGACGACGATCGTCGTGAACAGGGCCCACAGCGCCATGCCGAGGAGGGGGAACACGACGAAGAGGACGAGCAGCACCACGAAAAGGGCGAGGATCACGGGCCCAAGGTACCTCTGGTCGGTTCTTACAGCGGCCTGTGTGTCCGAAGTTGCGGATCACTTGGTCTTGAGAGGCATCCGAGGCAATCCCGAACGAGCCGGGTCGACGTACTTGTTGCTATGAAGGATCATCTCCGCGGAACGGAAGACGGGCACCGGAAGTGGATGGCCGGGGGGGTGGTCGCGGCCGCCTGCGCGGCGCTCGTCGCTGCCGGTTGCGGTTCGTCCTCTCCTACCAATACACCCGCCGCGTCGGGCTCCGGACCTGGCGGTGGGACGGCGGCTGCGTACACGATCAAGGCGGCGTCGGTCGGCAACCTCGGAACGGTCCTCGTCAACGGCCAGGGTCGCACGCTCTACCTGCTCAGCTCCGAAAAGGGCGGCAAGGTCACCTGCACCGGCTCGAACGGCTGCACAGCGATCTGGCCCGCTGTCGAGCTGCCAAATGGAGTCAACGCCGCCGTCGCCGGTGGCGGCGTCGGTGCGTCCCATCTCGGTGTCGCCATGTCGGCGTCAGGCGCCCATTACGTGACCTACGACGGCTGGCCGCTGTACGAGTACGCCGGCGATCACGCCGGGACGGCCAGCGGCGTGGGCATCACCAGCTTCGGAGGCACCTGGTACGCGGTAAGCACCTCGGGCAACCCCGCCGGTGGCTCGTCGACCTCCACGTCAGCTTCCACGAGCGGCGGCGGGGGCGGGGGCGGGGGCGGGGGCGGCTACTAAGGAGGTTCGCGTAGCCTTGCCGGCGTGAAGGTCCGCTTCGCGGTTTCGCTCGGAGCCGGAGCGCCGGATCCCGAGCAACTCGCCGGGTCGCTGTCGGAAGGCGAGGGTCTGGGCTTCGACACCGTCTGGTTCTCAGATGTCCCGCTCATGGCGTCGGCCGACCCGATGCTCGCCGTGGCGGTCGCGGCAGCCGCGACATCCCGTGTGAAGGTCGGCGCGAACTTCGTACCGTTCGGGCACGCCCCGTACGTGTTCGCCCGGCAGTTGGCGCAGCTGGACAGGCTCACCTCCGGCCGGCTGCTCGTAACGCTCGTGCCGGGACTCGACCAGCCCGGCGAACGGCAGGCACTGGGGATCGGCAACACCAACCGGGGCCGGCTGCTCGACGAGCTGATCCCCCAGCTGCGGGAGCTATGGGCAGGCGGCGGTGAGATCCCCTTGGCGGTCAGGCCCGTACAGGACCCGCTCGAGATCTGGCTCGGTGGTTCTGGGCCGCAGGCGATCCGCAGGGCGGGCAGGCTGGCTGACGGGTGGCTGGGGTCGTTGGTGAGCCCCGACCGCGCGAAAGCCGTACGAGAGGAGATCGTCCGAGCAGCGGACGAAGCGGGCAGGGTCATCGACCCCGAGCACTTCGGCCTGAGCATCGCGTACGCCCGTGAAGCAGGCGATTTGGACCACGCTGTACGACTGCGCTCACGGTCGCGCCCCGAAGTCGACCTCGGTGAAGTGGTGCCGGTCGGCCGCGACGCGCTCAGGGACCTCGTCGGGAGGTTCGTCGACGCTGGGCTCTCGAAGTTCGTGGTGCGGCGGGTGCGCGCGGTCACGTCCTGGCACGACGAGCTGCGATGGATGGCTGATGCCCTGCTCGACCTGCAGAAATGACGGCCGTCGTTACCCGCCGGGTTCGCGCGGGTAGGTCCAGTAGTCGTGGCAGCTGACCCCGCCGTGGACCGGCTAGTCGCCGGCCGCTACGAGTGCGGCGAGCGCATAGGGCGTGGGGGCATGGGTGAGGTTCATGCGGCCTGGGATCGGCGCCTCGAGCGCCGTGTGGCGATCAAGACACTGCGAGCGGATGTCGCTGCGCAGCCGTCGGCTCGCCGGCGGTTCGAGACCGAGGCACGCTCCGCGGCCCGTCTGGTCCACCCGAATGTCGTCGCCGTCTACGACTCCGGTGAGGACGGCGGGATCCCCTACATGGTGATGGAGCGTCTGCCCGGCCGGTCGTTGCGAGACGAGATCGCGGACGGACCGATGCCCGTGCGCGCGGTGCAGTCGCTCGCGTCGCAGGTGCTCGGCGCGCTCGGCGCCGCGCACGCTGCCGGGATCGTCCACCGCGACATCAAGCCGGCGAACATCTTGAAGACCGAAGACGGCCGTTGGAAGGTGAGCGACTTCGGCATCGCCAAGAGCCTGCAGATGCAGGGCGCTGACGACACGGTGACGGGGATGGTGCTCGGCACGCCGGCGTACCTGGCGCCCGAGAGGCTCTTCGGCGGTGAGGCCACCCCCGCCGGCGATCTGTACTCGCTCGGGGTGATCCTCTACGAGGCTCTCGCGGGACGGCGGCCCTTCCACGCCGACAGCCCCGAAGGTTGGGCTGCGGTGATCTCCGCCCAGGCGCCCGAACCACTGGTCGACATGAGGCGCGACGTGCCGCCGGCAATGGTCTTGACGATCGAGAGGAGCATCTCGCGCGACCCTGCGGCGAGGTTCTCGTCCGCGGAGGAGATGGCGGAGGCGTTGGGTGTGCGGCAGGGCTGGAACGGCGCCGCAGGGGTCATCGGGGCCGCAGGAGTTGGCGGCGCCGCAGAACCGGGATCTGCGGGAGGTGCCGGTCCTGCGAGTTGGCGCGAGGTCGCGCCGGCAAGCCCAGAGGACACCGAACTGCTCGGCACGGTCGGAGCCGGCGCGACGGAGGTTTTGCACGCCGGCGCTGCCCGCCGGCGTCTCGGGCTGGCGGTCCTAGCGGGGGGAGCCGCCGTCGCCGCGATCGTCGGCATCTCGGTCGCTGCCGGCACGAGCGGGAGCGGATCGCCGGCTTCCAAGACCCATCTACCCCCCACCACGCCGGCCACGGTCGCTACCACGCTGCCCACCACCACGCTTCCCCCGGCGACGGCGCCTCCGCCCGGGCCGCCGAAGCACGATCACGGCGGCGGAGGTGGTGGCCCGGGAAAAGGCGGTGACGGGGGCGGAGGCTAAAGAGGTGCCCGCCATTGGCAGCGCATCCTCTTAGCCGCCCCGGAGCGGCCACGGGTGGTCACACCAAGTCTCTACGCTCGGCGGCAGACCAACGATGCTGCGCGTCCACCGTTCCGAACGAGCCGACTTCCTTGCCGACATCCTCGCGGGCGTCCTCGGGAAGCCCCTGGACGACCCGATGGCGCCGGAAGTGGTCGCCGTCCCTACGCGCGGGGTCGAGAGGTGGCTCACCCAGCGGCTGTCCCACCAGCTCGGCTGCAGCGACGGAGGCGGTGACGGCGTCGCCGCCAACATCGGGTTCCCCTTCCCGGGGTCACTGATCGGCACGGCGGTCGCCAAGGCGACGGGAATCGATCCCGAGGCGGACCCCTGGGTCCCGGAACGGGCGGTGTGGCCGCTCGTCGATGTCATCGACACCCACCTGTCTGACCCCGCACTCTCGCCCCTCGCCGAGCACCTGGCCGCTGCGTCGCCCAGCCGGAGCGACGGGGCGCTCGCCCGCTTCGCCGCGGCCCGGCACCTCGCAGACCTGTACGACCAGTACGGCGTTCACCGCCCGCACATGGTGCGCGGGTGGGCCTCGTCGGGCGTCGACGGCTTCGCCTTTCTCGGGCGGCACGCGTGGCAAGCGCGGCTGTGGCGCATGCTCAGAGAGCAGATAGGCGTCCCGAGCCCCGCGGAAAGGTTGCACCAGGCGGTCGAGCGGCTTGCCGATCAACCCGACCTCGCGGACCTCCCCGAGCGCCTCTCGCTGTTCGGGTTGACCCGCCTCCCACCCAGCTACCTGGCCGTGCTCGAGGCCTTGGCCAACGGCCGCGACGTGCACCTGTTCCTCCTCCACCCGTCCGGGCCTCTGTGGGACGTCATCGCCGGCGCCGGCGGGGCCGCCGGGGTGCCGGCGGATCTCGCGAGGCGCGACGACACCACGGTGCCGCTCGCGCTGAACGGCCTGCTGCGCTCGTGGGGCCGCGACGCGCGGGAGATGCAGCTGGTGCTGTCGGCTCACGGAGCCGTCGAAGGTGAGTACCGGCAAGTCGACGACGCCGGGCCGGTCGAGCCGGTCACGTTGCTGCAAAGGATCCAACACGACATCCGGCTGAACGCCCCGATTCCACCGCTCGGCGGGTCCCCGCGGACGGGCGTTGCTGCCGGCCGTCCGGCTCTGGATCCGTCCGACACGAGCCTCCGGCTCCACTCCTGCCACGGCCGCTACAGGCAGGTCGAGGTCATGCGCGAGGCGATCCTGCACATCCTCGCCGGTGACCCGACGCTGGAAGCGCGCGACGTGATCGTGATGTCCCCGGACGTCGAGGCCTTCGCCCCGCTCATAGAAGCGGTGTTCGGGGGTTCCGAACCGGAAGCGTCCCCCGACGGCGATGCGGGGCAGCAGCAGCTGAGGGTGAAGCTCGCGGACCGGTCCATCCGACAGACGAACCCGCTCCTCGCCGTATCGGCGACCCTCCTCGAGCTCGCGGAAGGGCGCGTGAGCGCATCCCATGTGATCGATCTGGCCGGCCGCGAACCCGTGCGGCGCCGCTTCGCATTCGACGACGACCAGCTCGCTCAGATCGAGACCTGGGTTACGAGCATGGGGGCGCGCTGGGGGCTCGATGCGGAGCACCGAGAACGCTGGAAGCTCGGCCGGCTGCGGGAGAACACCTGGGAGTTCGGTCTCGACAGGCTTCTCCTCGGAGTGGTGATGGGCGAGGACGAGAACCGGCTGTTCGGGGGCGCCCTGCCGCTGGACGACGTACCCAGCGGCAGCGTCGATCTCGCCGGCCGTTTCGCCGAGTTCGTCAACCGACTCGGTGCTTGCGTCCGCGACCTGCGCGGTCGCAACACTCTCGACGAGTGGTGCCGCCTACTCGCTCGTGCCACCGAGAGCGTTGCCAGCCACGCGCCCGGAGAGTCGTGGCAGCTCGACCAGATGCACCGCGTCCTCGACGAGGCAGTGGTCGAGTCGGCGGGAAGCCAAGCTCTTCTCACACTGCAGGAGGTCCGCGCTCTCCTCGCCCATCGCCTTCGCGGGAGGCCCACCCGGGCGAACTTCCGCACCGGCGACATGACGGTGTGCACTCTCGTGCCGATGCGTTCGGTTCCTCACCGAGTGGTGTGCCTCCTCGGTCTCGACGACGGAGTGTTCCCGCGGCATCCGGGGCGCGACGGGGACGATTTGATCGCGGCCGAGCCGCACATCGGCGACCGCGACGCCCGCGGGGAGGATCGCCAACTACTGCTCGACGCGTTGCTCGCGGCGACCGATCACCTGGTGATCACCTACTGCGGTCGCGACGAGCGGACCAATCACCCGCGCCCGCCGGCGGTTCCAGTAGCCGAGCTCCTCGATGCCGTCGACAGGACGGTGTGCGCCCCAGACGGTTGCTCCAGGGCGAGAGAGGCCGTCGTGGTGGAGCATCCGCTGCAGTCGTTCGACCCGCGGAACTTCGTCGCTGGTGCGTTGTCGTGCGAACGGCCATGGGGATTCGGGCGGATGGAGCTTTCCGGGGCGATGTCGTTGGCGCAGGGAGGCCGTCCAAAGGGGAGATTCCTCGACGATCCACTGCCGCCGCGGAGCTCTGACATCGTCAACCTCGACGCGTTGATCAGGTTCTTCAAGCACCCGGTGCAGGCGTTCCTGCGGGAGCGCTTGGGCGTGTACGTCGCCGGCGACATCGACCGCGACGACGAGCCGGTGGATTCCCTGCCGATCGAGTCCGACGGGCTCGAGAAGTGGGCCGTGGGCGACCGGGTCCTCAGGGCACTTGTTCGAGGCCGGGAACTCGACGAAGTGGTCAGGGCTGAGCGGGCCCGCGGGATCCTGCCCCCGGGGCATCTCGCCGACGACATCCTCACCGACATCACGTCGACGGCGGAAAGGCTCGTCGCGTGGCTCGAATCGCTCGTGCAGGGAGTGACCGGGGCGAGCGCCGCTGGTCTGGGCTCCGCAGAGATCAACCTGGAGCTGCCGAGCGGACAGCTGCTGATGGGCACGGTCCCGGGATTGCACGAGGGAGTGGTTGTCAACGCCGTCTACTCCCGACTCGGGCCGAAACACAGGATCGAGGCGTGGATAAGGCTCCTCACGCTGACCGCCTGCCGACCCGAACTCGCACCCGCGGCGGTCACGGTGGCCCGCTCTCCCGGGAGTTCGGATCATCGTCCGGCGGCATCGGTCATCGGTTGGGACCTCTGCGAACCGGAGGAACTGCGCCGGTCGGCGCGCGACCAGCTGGGCCGGCTGGTCGAGCTCTACCAGAAGGGCATGGTCCAACCACTTCCCCTCTACTGCTGCACATCTCTCGCGTGGACCCAGGCCAAGCGCGGCGCAACAGACGCGTTCGAGGCCGCGTCGGGTGAGTGGGAGAGCGGGTTCTTCAAGACGGGCGAGGCAGAAGAGGCCTGCCACAAGCTGGTGCTCGGAGGAACGCAGCCGTTCAACTCGCTGCTCGGCGACCTTCCGGGACCCGGCGAGACGGGTGACGGCTGGGACGAGAGCGAGACATCCCGGTTCGGCCGTCTCGCCCGCAGGTTGTGGGACCCGCTGCTCGACCATGAGGTGATCCGGTTCCCGTGAGCGAACCGCAAGCCTTCGACTTCCTCGGGGCGCTTCCAGGCCAGGGCATCACCATGCTCGAAGCGAGCGCCGGGACGGGCAAGACGTTCACCATCGCGGCTCTGGTAACCCGGTACGTAGCAGCAGGGGTGCCCATCGACAGGATCCTCGCCGTCACGTTCACGCGCATGGCGACGGCAGAGCTGCGAGGCAGGGTACGCGATCGTCTCGTGTCCGCCCACGAGTTGCTGACGCTCGTCGTCGATGCCGGCGTGAAGCCGCCCGACGACGACATGCTCGTTAGACATCTGGCCGAAGGCGAGACGCGCGATGTCGTCGCGCGACGCGATCGTCTTTCCTCCGCAATAGCGAACTTCGACGCGGCGACGATCACCACCACCCACGGCTTCTGCCACCTGGTCCTCGCCGGGCTCGGCATCGCCGGATCGGTCGCGCCGGGCTCGGTTCTCACCGACGACCCGGGGGACACGGTCGCGGAGGTCGTCGAAGACCTCTACGTGCGCTGGGTCCTCAAGCATGGCCGCCCGTTCAGCCTCAAGGTCGCCCGGTCGGTGGCCGGCTCCGCCGTCTCCAATCCCGACACGCCGGTCGTGGGCGCCGACCCCGGCTCGGATACCGACTTAGAGGTTCGCCTCGCGAGAGCAGCCCGCGACGAGGTCGGCCGGCGACTGGTGGAAGCGGGACTGCTGACCTACGACGACCTGCTCGTGCGGCTGAAGGAGTCTCTCGTCGATCCCGAGCGAGGAAGGGTGGCCTGCCAGTTGTTGCGTGACAGCTACGCCGTGGTGCTCGTCGACGAGTTCCAGGACACCGACCCGATCCAGTGGGACGTGGTGAAGGTCGCTTTCGGCACAGGACAGACGACCCTGGTCATGATCGGGGACCCGAAGCAGGCGATCTACTCGTTTCGCGGTGGTGATGTCCACTGCTACCTGGACGCCACCGCTTCTGCGAACGCGCGCTTCACCCTGGCGGAGAACTGGCGCAGCGACGCAGGCCTGTTGACCGCGTACGACGCTCTCATCGAGCCGCTCCACCTCGGCCACCCCGACATCCCGTACAGGGTGGTGGGCACACCGGCCGTGCACAGCCTGCCCGGCATCGACGGGCTTCCCATCCCGGCCCCGATGCGGCTGCGTGTGGTGGGTGAGACTGGGCACCCGTCTCTCAAGCGCAACAAGACCGGGTTCGCCAAAGGATCCGCCGAAGAATGGATCGCGCGCGACCTGGCCGACGACATCGTGCGGGTCCTGCGCTCGGGCGCGCGGCTGACCCGCCCCCCGGATGCAGGACTCCCGGTCGCGCCGGGTCACATCGCAGTTCTCGTCAAGACCAATCGCCAGGCCGCGCACGTGGAGGTGGCGCTGTCGAGGGCGGGCGTGCCGGCCGTGATGGGCAGCACCGCGAGCGTGTTCACCACCGAAGCGAGCCGCGACTGGCTGACGCTGCTGGAGGCGCTCGAGCAGCCGGCTTCGCGCGCGCGAGTTGCCGCTCTCGCGCTGACGCCGTTCGTCGGCTTCAGCGCGCGTGAGGTCGCGACCATCGAGGAGGACCGATGGGAAGACCTCCACGCGCGGGTTCACAACTGGACGGACATCCTGCGTCGCCGGGGTGTAGCCGCGTTGTTCCTGGCGGTGATGACGGAGTCCTCGCTGCCGGGGAGGGTCCTCGCTCTGCAGGGCGGGGCGCGCCTCATGACGGACCTCGGCCACATTGCGCAGCTGCTGCACACCGAAACCTCCACCGGTGCGCAGGGTGCGTCGGCTCTACGCGCGTGGCTCGCGCGCAGGTGCACCGAGGCGAGCAGTGACGAAAGCCTCGAGGAGCGGAGCCGCCGTCTCGACTCCGACGCTGACGCCGTCCAGGTCCTGACCATTCACCGGGCAAAAGGGCTCGAGTTCCCGATCGTCTACTGCCCCTACCTCTGGGACGCGGCGCGGTTGCCTCGCGACGGTGAGCCCGTCGTCTATCACGAACGGGGCCTCGAGCCCGTCGCCGGATCGTCCCGCCGGATCGACGTGTCGGGCCGGGGCAGGTCGCAGTCCTACGAGGATCACCGCAAGCTCGCGGCGGAAGAGCAAAAGGGCGAGGATCTCAGGCTCCTGTACGTCGCGTTGACGCGCGCTCGCCATCAAGCAGTCGTGTGGTGGGTGGGCACCACCGACTCGGGAGGCTCACCGCTAGGGCGGCTTCTGTCGCGGCGAGCCGGTGACGCGGAAGCCACCACGAGCAAGCGCCCGAAGCTCGCTGACCTGATGAAGCGGATCGACGAGATGAGCAATCGTGCAGACGGGACGGTCAGCGCGGAACTGTGCGGAGAGCCGTCGGGGGAAATGTGGGAACCGACCGCGCCTGCGGTGAGGAAGCTGGAGGTGGCGGAATTCGGTCGTCGTCTGGATCGCTCGTGGCGGCGCAGCTCGTATTCGTCGATGACCGCCGCAGCGCACGCCGAAGGATTCGAGGTGGTGAGCAGCGAGCCCGAGGAGCCGGGCACGGTCGACGAACCGGACCTGGCACTTGACGAGGAGCTCGCCGGCGGGAGTGATGTGGAGGAGGGGCGTGGGGCACTGAGCGAGGTCGTTTGCCCGCTGTCGGGCGCGCCGGGAGGGACCCAGTTCGGGACGTTCGTGCACCACGTCCTCGAGCGGGTCGACTTCAGCGCGCCCGACCTGGCCCGCGAGGTGGGGGCCGCGGTGGCAGCGGAGATGGCGCTACGTCCCGCGGACATCGGCCCCGAAGACGAGCTCGTCAACGGTCTGGTCGCGGCAATCGAGACACCGCTCGGACCTCTGGCCGGGGGAATCCGTCTGCGCGATGTCGGTCGCCGTGACCGGTTGGACGAGCTGTCCTTCGAGTTCCCCCTCGCCGGCGGCGACAGGCCAACCGGCTCGGTGGGCACCTCCGACATAGCTTTCCTGCTGGAACGGCACCTGGATCCCGCCGGCCCGCTGCAGGGTTACGCGGCACGCCTGCAAGCTCCCGGGATGCACTCGGAGCTGCGCGGGTACCTCACGGGCAGCCTCGACCTGGTGCTCAGGGCGCCGGCCGGCTCCGGCGGTGGAGACAGGGGAGACACCGTCGGCGGGGGTGCCGGCGGCACAGTCAAGTACTTCGTCGCCGACTACAAGACCAACCGGCTCGGCCGGAGCGGGGGGGTGCTCACCGCATGGCACTACCGCCCCGACGCCCTCGACGCGGAGATGCAGCACGCGCACTACCCGTTGCAGGCGATCCTCTACTCGGTCGCCCTGCACCGCTACCTGCGCTGGAGGGTCGCGGGTTACCGGCCGGAGCAACACCTCGGCGGGGTGCTGTACCTGTTCGTCAGGGGTATGACCGGGACGGACTGCCCCGATGTAGGCGGCGCGCCGTGCGGGGTATTCGCGTGGGCTCCGCCCTCGCGCATGGTCACCGAGCTGTCCGACCTGCTCGACGGTGGGGATGGGCGCGGGCAGTGACATCCCTCGACGACCACCTCTCCTTCGCTCACAGTGCCTCCTGCGACCGGTTCGAACCCCGGATCGTGGTCGGGGCAGCCGGTTTGCTCGCGGTCTTCAACCAGGCGGGGGTGCTGGGCGCGTCCGACGTTCACGTCGCTATGCGCCTGGCGCGGCTGGGAGGCGAGCCGGACGAGCAGGTGGCGCTCGCTGCGGCGCTGGCGGTGCGCGGGCCGCGGCACGGTCACGTGAGAGTGGACCTGCTCGCGGCGCCGGCGACGGCCGTGATGGAGCTGGACGATGCGGTGTCGGCCGAGTCGTTGCCGTGGCCCGAACCCTCCGAGTGGATCGAGCACCTCGAAGCCAGCCCTCTCGTCTCGGTCGGCTTGGACGGACCGACCGACCGGCCACTGCGGCTCGTCGGCAGCGACCTGTATCTCGATCGGTACTGGCGCGACGAGGGCGCCGTCGCGTCCGAGCTGCAGCAGCGGACACAGGCGCGGGATGCGGACGTGGACGAAGTCGTGCTCCGCGAAGGGCTCGACCGCCTCTTCCCGGCACCCGGCGACGAATTCGGTCGCGCTGACGACCAGCGCCAGGCCGCGGAGACGACGGTTCGCCGCCGGTTGTCGGTAGTGGCCGGCGGTCCGGGCACAGGCAAGACCACGACCGTCGCGAAGGTCATCGCACTCCTCCTCGACCAGGCGAGCGCCGCGGGCCGACGCCAGCCACTCATCGCGCTGGCCGCGCCGACCGGGAAGGCCGCTGCCCGGATGCAGGAGGCGGTGCGCGCTGCCTCAACGCACCTTCCGCTGCCCGAATCCTCCAGGGCGTGCCTCGCCAAAGCGGAGGCCATGACGATCCACCGGCTCCTGCGGCGAAAGCCGGACAACTCCAGCCGGTTCCTCCACGACAGGTACAACCGGCTGCCGCACGACGTCGTGATCGTCGACGAGATGTCGATGGTGTCGCTCTCGCTGATGGCCCGCCTACTCGAGGCGGTCCGCACGGACGCCCGACTGATCCTCGTCGGAGACCCGGAACAGCTCGCGTCTGTCGAGGCCGGCGCCGTCATGGCCGACGTCGTCGCCGGCCTCGGCGACAGGATCTGCCTTCTGCGATCGAACTACCGGTTCTCGGGAAGCCTCGCCATCCTCGCGGATGCCGTCAGCGCGGGGGATCCCGACACGGTGGTCGCGGCACTGCGTGAGGCCGGCGACGAGCGTGTCACCTGGGTCGACGCACCCGGCGACGTGCCGAGCGATGTGCCCGACGGTGCACCGTGGGAGACGGCCGCCGCCGAGACTGCGAACCCGCTACGGGAAGCCGCGCGGCGGTTCGGCCGGCACCTCTTCGACGCTGCATCCGCCGGCGATTCGGCCCGCGCTCTCAGCGCCTTGTCTACGTTCCGGCTGCTGTGCGCCCACCGCCGCGGGGCCGCCGGCGTTCAAGCATGGACCCACCAGATAGAAGCCTGGCTGGCGGCGGACATCGAAGGCTTCTCGCCCGAGCCGGGCTGGTACGTGGGCCGGCCCGTGATGATCACCGCCAACGACTACACGCTCCGGCTCTTCAACGGCGACACCGGTGCAGTCATCACTCGTCCCGACTCGACTTTGACCGCCGTGTTCGACTTAGGGGGCCGCGCTGCCTCCGTCAGCCCGTCGAGGCTCTCCAACGTGGAGACCGTCTTCGCCATGACGGTGCACAAGGCACAAGGATCGGAGTTCGATCACGTGGCCCTGGTGCTGCCGCCGGCGGCGTCCCCCCTGTTGACCCGCGAGCTGCTGTACACCGCGATCACCCGCGCCCGGACTTCGCTTCTGGTGGTCGGCCCGGAGGAATCGCTCCGGGCCGCGGTCGAGCGCCGGGTCGCCAGAGCGTCGGGCTTGGCGGCGCGGCTGGGCGGCTAGAGACTGCGCTACCTGAACGCGACGACCCGGTTGCGCCCCCGCTCCTTGGCGGAATAGAGCGCCTCGTCGGCGGCTCGCAGCAGCGTGGACGGATCGGGGTCGACCTGGTCGACGCCGACGACTCCAAAAGACGCCGTGACGGGCGCGTCGGGAGGCAGCACCGAGAACCTCTCCGCGACGAGATGGCGAAGCCGCTCGGCGAGGTCGGCGGCAGCCGCCACGGACGCCTCGCGCACAAGGACCACGAACTCGTCGCCCCCGTATCGGTAGGCGGAGTCGCTCCCCCGGATCGACTCTGCCAGCAGCCGCCCGAACTCGGCGAGGATCTGGTCGGCGGCGAGGTGACCATGGCGGTCGTTGAAGGCCTTGAAGCCGTCGACGTCCATCATCACCAACGCCGACGAACGACGGTATCGACGCGCCCTCTCGCACTCCGTGGCCAGGTCGTGGTCGAGCTGCCGGCGGTTGGGTAGATGCGTGAGCGGGTCGGTGATGCTCATCGACTCGGTGACACCGTGCTCCCTCGCCACAGCGATGGCGCTCGCCCCGTGGGACGCGACAGTCTCGACGAGCGACACGTCGTCCTCGGGCATACCGCCAACCTCGCGCCCGCGCAGGTCGATCACCCCGAGGACCCTGCCTCCCGAGGTCATCGGCACGGCCAGCTGCTGGTGGCGCCCATCCGTGTAGCGGATGGTGCGCCCGTAGGCCGCTGCTTGCGCGACCGGCTCAGAAGGCTGCTGCTCCGGGGCGAACCCAGTCGTCGACTCGCTCTGGAACCCGCCGGAACCGCTTCCTGACGCGAGTGCCCCCGCTGCCACCGGCTCCTGCGTGCCCCGGCTCGCGGTCGCCCCGGCTCGCAGCCCGTCCTCCTCGGCGATCCACACCACCGCGCGCTCGGCGCCGCTGACCTCTAGCGCAGCGCGCGAAACAGACGAGAGAACGGCGGGCAGGTTGAGGTGGCCGCTGATCGTCTGGGTCAGGTCGAGTACCTGAGCGAGCCTGCGGGCGCGGTCCTCCCCGCGCGACGAGGACACCCCGACCGCGCCGCGCACACTGTCGAGCTCCAGCGCGAGGCCCGCCACGACGCGGCTCAGCTCCTCCAACTCCGCCGGCGCCTCGAGAGCTCGCAGGTCGATCACCTCACCGGCCTCGATCTGGCGAACCGACTGCAGCAACGAGCCGACCGCAGCCGACGTCGTCCTCGCGACCCGGCGCCGGGTCCACGCCACGAGGACTCCTGCGAGGATGACGAGCGACCCGTCGACGATCAGCCAGTAGAGGATCACGGTCCGCTCGTTGGCAAGCGCATCCGCGTACTGACCGCTCAGATCCGCGATCGCACGGCTCGACGCCGCGCGGTACGCGCGGTAAGGAGAATCGCCTTGCTCGATCAGCTTTGGGTCGGGTACGCCGGTCGACAGCTGCTGGAGGGCCCGCGCTGTCCAACCGTTCCAAGCCTGTTCAGTGCTGTTGACCTTTATGAGGTCGTCGAGCACCCGCCTTCCGGTGGCACCCGAGGCGAGGATCGCCGCGTCCGCCCTGTCGAGCACGGACCTCGCGGCTGCCGCCTGCTGTGCGCTCCCGGCTCCAGGCGCCGCCAAACCCGCGAAGAGAATGGAGCGCTCGTCCTGCACGGCGGAAGCCGCCGCGCGCAGGCCGCTCAGCGCCGCGCTGTACCTTGCCGCATCGGGGCGGTACCCGAGCAACAGAACCGATGCCGACGCGATGCAAACCGCCAGCGCCGCAGCGAGAACCGCGTATATGGCACGGCTGCGCCGGCGGAGCTTTCGCGAAATGCTCGGTCCACCTCCACCTAGTCCCGTGGCGGCGGCCAAGATTCAGACCCCGCGACCGCGCATGGGTCTAGCCACGCAAGCGCCCCTCGAATGCCCCATGACCAGCCATGATGACGCGGCTGGCCCACGTGGAACAACCGCCTCGACAGTGACGAGAAAAAAGGGACATCCCTGCAGACCGTAGTGTCCGTGCTGGGAGACGCTCCCGGCAACGTCAAGGCCTGTCCGGCAGGAACACCGGCCGGACCGCCGAATACTCCCAATCGGTGCAGAAAAGGCGTTTCCGGCAGTTGCTTGCGGCTGGAGTCGGCGCGACCGGCCTGGCCTTCGCCGCCGGGCCCGCGATCGGACATGCATTGGGCGCTGCCGATCATCGACGGCGTCCTCGGCGCCCTCCGACGGAGCTGAGGTGATCGATCTTCTGATCCGAGGTGCAACGGTCGTCGACGGCACCGGTTCGCCCCCGAAGGTGGCGGATATCGGCGTAAGCGGGGGGCGGATCGTGAGCATCGGCCGTTACGACGGGGAGAAGGCGTACCAAGTCATCGATGCCAGCGGCCTCGTCGTGTCGCCCGGATTCGTGGACCTTCACACGCACTACGACGCGCAGCTCTTCTGGGACCCCTACGCGACGCCGTCGTG
Organism: Acidimicrobiales bacterium; assembly: GCA_035533095.1. Classification (NCBI taxonomy): domain Bacteria; kingdom Bacillati; phylum Actinomycetota; class Acidimicrobiia; order Acidimicrobiales; species Acidimicrobiales bacterium. Next base: position 25,235 of record DATLUM010000042.1, read on the forward strand.
CTTCCACGGTGTGACTACGGTGCTCGGCGGCAACTGCGGGTTCAGCATCGCTCCCGCCGGCGCGGACCATGCCGCCTACCTCTCACGGATGATGGCGCGCGTCGAAGGGATGCCGCTGGCCGCGCTCGAGGCGGGGCTGGACTGGGGGTGGGAGTCGTTCTCGGATTGGCTTGACCGTCTCGACGGACGCATCGGCGTGAACGCGGGCTTCCTGGTCGGCCACTCGGCGTTGAGGCGCGCTGTCATGGGGAGTTCCGCGACCGGCGGCCGCGCCACGCCGGAGCAGATCGAGCGGATGGTGGGAATGCTTCGCGACGGGCTCGCGGCAGGCGGCTTGGGGTTCTCGTCATCGCAGGCGCACACCCACTCCGACGGCGACGGGAACCCGGTCCCCTCGCGCCACGCGGACACCGACGAGCTGATGGCGCTGGCAGCAGAGGTAAAAGACCATCCGGGAACGACGCTCGAGCTCATCGTGCCGGGCTGCCTCGGCCGCCTGTCGGAGGAAGAGGCGGATCTCATGGCTGCGATGTCGCTGGCAGGCGACCGCCCCTTGAACTGGAACGTGCTCGGCGTCACCGCAGCGGATCCGACCGCTCACGAGCACCAGCTCGCGGTTTCGACGCGCGCGGCCCAGCGCGGCGCGACGGTGGTTGCCCTGACCCTTCCGCACCAGATGCAGATCCGTCTCTCGTTCCTCAGCGGCTTCGTGCTAGACGGTCTTCCTGGTTGGCGCGACACCTTCGCGCTTCCCGTTGCGGAGCGGATCGCCGCCCTTCGCGACCCGGCGGTACGCGGGCGTTTGGCGGCGGGCGCGCGATCAGAGGAAGCGGGCATCTTGCGGGGCCTCGCGCGTTGGGACCGGATGGTGCTCGCCGAGACGTTCGCCCCCGTCAACGACGGGCTCTCGGGCCTCACCGTCTCCTCGGCCGCGGAGCACCGCGGAGTGGGCCTCTCCGGCGGCCCCGACGCGGCGTTCGACTTTCTGCTCGACATCGTGACGGCAGACGGTCTCAGGACCGGACTGCAGCCGCCGACGATGTCCGAGAACCCCGATGACTGGAAGCTGCGCGCCGAGGTGTGGCGGGACCCCCGGACTGTGGTCGGCGGATCGGACGCAGGTGCGCACCTCGACATGATGTGCGGAGCCATCTACTCGACGTCGTTGTTGGGGGACGGTGTGCGCGAGCGCGGTCTGCTCTCGCTGGAGGAGGCTGTGCACCAGTTGACGGACGTGCCCGCGCGGCTCTACGGCCTGCGCGACCGGGGCCGTATCGCCGAAGGGTGGATCGCCGACTTGACGGTCTTCGACCCGGAGTCGGTCGGCCACGGTCCGCCGCGCACCCGCGACGACCTCCCGGGTGGAGCATCCCGCCTCTACGCGGAAGCGATGGGGGTGGAGCACGTCATCGTCAACGGAGTGCCGCTGGTGCAGAACGGCAGGCTCACCGGCAAGGTTCCAGGGACGCTGTTGCGCTCGGGAAGGGACACCGAGACCGTGCACGCTGCACCGGTCTAGGGAGGTTCGCAGCAAGGCCTGAGCAGAAGGACGCCGCTCCACCCGCGTAGGGTGTCGTCGGCTAGTCGTCTGCAATGGGAACGACGGCCGACCGGTTCGCCCGTCGGCCGGGAGGGAGGCTTCGGTGGCCGACGTGGTGAGATCGCTCGCCGGCGTGGCGGGATTGCTTGCCGATGTGGTGGGCCACTCCGAGGTCCTGACCGGCGCCGAGATCTCCCCCGACTATTCCCACGACGAGGCCCTCGGGACCGACGCGGTAGTCCCCGTCGCCGTCGTGCGCCCGGGCACGACCTCCGAGGTGGCCCGCGTCCTGCAGATCGCGTCGGAGCGCCGGATCCCGGTCACCGCGCGGGGTTCGGGAACCGGCCTTTCCGGCGGGGCGATCCCCGAATCCCGGGGTCTTCTGGTGTCGTTCGAGAGAATGAACAAGATCCTCGAGATCGACACGGACAACCACGTCGCTGTCGTCCAGCCGGGCGTCACCCTCCAGCAGCTCAACGACGCCCTCGAGCCCCATGGCCTCGTCTACCCCGTCTTCCCCGGAGAGGCCAGCGCATCGCTCGGGGGCAACGTGGCCACCAATGCCGGTGGGATGAGGGCGGTCAAGTACGGGGTCACCAGGCACCACGTTCTCGGCCTCGAGATCGTCCTGCCCGACGGCACCGTCATGCGGACCGGCGGCAAGTTCGTGAAGTCGTCCACCGGGTACGACCTGACGCAGCTGGTCGTCGGGTCCGAGGGGACCCTGGCTCTCGTCACGGAGGTCACGGTGAAGCTGCACCACAAGCCGGCTCACCAGGTGACGGCCGTGGCGCCGTTCGGAAGCCTCGACGAGGTGACGCACGCCGTTCCGGTGATAGTCGGAAGCGGATTGGGGCCGGTCGTGCTCGAGTACATAGACGCCATAAGCATGAGCGCGATCACCTCGAGCGCCGGACTCGACCTCGCGGTCCCACCAGAGGTAAAGGACAAGGCGCTGGCCTACCTGGTGGTCGTCCTCGAAAACGACCACACCGTTCGACTCGACGAGGACACCGAGTCACTGGCCACATCGTTGTCGGAGCTCGGGGCGATCGACGTGTACGTCCTGCCGCCCCAGGCCGGGCGCCAGCTGATCGAGGCGAGGGAGCGCGCGTTCTTCGTCGCGAGAGCGAGTGGTGTCAACGACATAGTCGACGTCGTCGTACCGCGATCGTCGGTGGCTGCATACATGTCCGCCGTGGCCGACCTGGCCGCCGAGCACCAGGCTTTCATGACGGGATGCGGTCACGTCGGAGACGGCAACGTGCACCTATCGGTCTTCCAACCCGACCCCGACGTGCGCGAGCGGCTGCTGCATGCATTGTTCGAGAGAAGTATGGCGCTCGGCGGTGCGATATCGGGGGAGCACGGGGTGGCGCGCGCCAAGAAGAAGCACTACCTCGAGCTGGAGGATCCCTCGAAGCTGGCCCTTCTGCGGCGGATCAAGGCCGCATTCGATCCCGAGCGGATCCTCGCCCCCGCCAACACACTCTTCGAAGACGCGACCGATCCAGGCTCAGACGACACAAGGGGATATGTGGGATGAACGGCGCACGAGTCCTGATGGAGACGTTGGTGAGATGCGGTGTCGACACCTGCTTCACCAACCCGGGAACATCGGAGATGCAGTTCGTCGCCGCGCTCGACGACGTGCGCGGGATGAGAGCCGTGCTCGGGCTCTTCGAGGGCGTCGTGACGGGCGCAGCCGATGGCTACGGGCGCATGAAGGACCACCCCGCCGCAACCTTGCTGCATCTCGGGCCGGGGCTCGGCAACGGCATCGCCAACCTTCACAACGCGCGACGCGCCCGCACGCCGATCGTGAACGTGATCGGGGATCACGCCACCTACCACCAGCAATATGACGCGCCGCTTCAAAGTGACATCCGGTCGCTGGCCTCCCCCGTGTCGACCTGGGTCGGAACCGTTGATGCTGCGGGCGAAGTGGGCTCACGCACGCTCGACGCGTACGAAGCTGCGATGGGCCCGCCTTCCGGCGTGGCCACCCTGGTGGTGCCGGCGGACATGACCTGGACCGAAGCGGGCTCTCCTGCCGGCGCTCGCCCGGCGGCTGCACCAGGAAAAATGAACGCGGACGCGGTCGCCCTCGCTGCCAAGGCCCTGCGCTCGGGTGAGCCGGCCGCCCTGTTCATCGGCGGACGAGCGACGCGGCGCGATGGCCTGGTGGTCGCGTCCCGCGTGGCGGAGGGGGCAGGGGCCAAGCTTCTGTGCGAGACGTTCCCCTCGAGATTGGAACGGGGAGCCGGGATCCCCGCTGTGGAGCGACTCGCCTACCTGGCGGAGCTGGCTGCGCTCCAGCTCGACGGGCTGAGACACCTGGTGCTGGTGGACGCCAAGTCGCCTGTGTCGTTTTTCGCCTATCCGGGAAAAGCCAGCAATCTCGTCCCCGAGGGTTGCGAGGTAATCGTTCTCGCCGGTGCTGGCGACGACGTCGTTGGTGCGCTGGACGCGCTGGACGGCGAGCTGGGCGGAGGGACCCCGGGTGGCGGGGGCAGCGGCATGTCGCGCCCGGAGCTCCCGAGCGGGCCGCTGACCGCGCAGACCGCCGCTCTGGTCATCGGTGCGCTCCTGCCCGAAGGTGCGATCGTCTCGGACGAAGCGAACACGGGCGGAATCTTCCTGGCAGGCCCGACCGCCGGCGCACCTCCGCACGACTGGCTGTGCCTGACCGGCGGTGCGATCGGGCAGGGCATGCCTGTCGCAACGGGAGCATCGGTCGCCTGCCCCGGTCGCAAGGTGCTCTCCCTGGAAGCGGACGGCAGCGCCATGTACACGCTGCAGTCGCTTTGGACCCAGGCCCGTGAGGGACTCGACGTCACGACCGTCATCTACAACAACGGCTCGTACGCGGTGCTGGAGATGGAGTTGGGCCGCGTAGGGGCGGAGGCGCCCGGCCCGAGGGCGCGCTCGATGCTGGAGTTGTCGAAGCCCGATCTGGACTTCGTAGCTCTGGCGAAGGGGATGGGCGTCCCCGCTCGGCGCGCCTCAACCTGCGAGGACTTCTCGGAACACCTGGGCAGAGCCCTCGCGGAGCCCGGGCCGTCCCTGGTCGAAGTCATGGTCGGGCGAGGGCTCGGCTAGGCGCGGCTGCCGACCCGGAGGAGACGTTGGGTCTCTGTTGGGAGCGATGTTTGACAATCGACATGTCGTATTGGGACGCGACCTCTAGCTTCGGGCACTCGGGTTCCCAGGAGGACGGCAATGGCACTCTCAGACGAAGGCTCCGTTTTTCCCACCTTTGCTCCTTTGCGGCGGATGGGTTCAGCCCACCACGTGACCGTGACACCAGAGAGCGGGGCGGTGTCGGCCGACGGCGTTTCTCCCGTTGAGGGGCGTGCTGACGAGGGACGGGCTGAGGGCCGGGCCGAGTCGGCAGAACGCCGCGGAGGGCCGGGCGAGCGCAGGGCTGTATCACCGGAGCAGAGGATGCGGGCGTTCCATTCCGAGCGGATCGCGGGCACGACGAGCGTCTCCCTCGACGAACGCCGGATCGAGTCGGATCGGGCGGAGACGGAAGACGAGCGCTCACTCAAGGTTGCGAGGGCGGAAGCCGTCGAGTTCGTGGTCAAGGCTTTCGCGGCCGTGGACCGCAACATCGCCCTGGCGGACAAGGCCCGCCTCCAGCAGGAGAAGAACCAGGCTGCTGCGGAGAAGCTGCGGGTCGAAGTCGAGAAGGAACTGGCGACGGCGCACCAGTTGCGGGAGGGCGCAGACCTCGAGATGGCCAAAGCCCGATCTCTTGCGGAGGGCGTCCTCGCTGCCGCGCGCGCCGAAGGCGCGCGGATCATCGAGGAGGCTCACGCCCGTTCCAGGGCAGAGGCAGAGTCCGCAAGGCAGCGACTCGTCGAGTCCCTCAGTCCCCTGCGCGACGTCATAGGGCAGGCCACCGGCACCATCGACGCCTTCGTCAACACACCGGACTCGGGGCAGGTTCGCGAGGAAGAGACGATCGACGTGCGTCAGGCAGACGACGACCCCGCCGCTGCAGACGACGGCTCCGCCGGTGCCACGCTGATCGCCTTGCCTTCCATTTAAAGCTGATTCAGGCGGATTGTCCTAGTCCGAACCGAGCATTTCTTCGGGTCACCCGCAGGAAACCCAGTCCTGCTCCGTTGTCGAGGTAATGCCAGGTCAGTCGAAAAACAAAATGAAGCTGGGCGCCGCGGTCGGAACGGTTGTCATCCTGTCGTTCCCGTTGGCAGCCCAGGCTTCGACATCATCATCGAGCACAGCGCCCCTGGCGCCCGTCGCGACGAGCGGGGTCACCACCGCGACCAAGACCGTGTCGGGCGGGACCCTGACAGCCCCCCTCACCCAGGCTCTCGCACCGAAGGCCAGCTCTCAGACGGTCCAGACCGTGACGACCCCGGCACCTACAGGTTCCGCGGAGGCCTACGCGGCCGAAGTCGCGGGCATCGTGGGCATCAGCCACACCAACGCGTCCGCGTCGAGTACGGGCACGTCCTCCAGCGCCAACGCGCTGGAACTGGCAGGTAAGCCCCCGGCACCCCAGTTCGGGGGCTCCCAGAACGGCGCTGGGACCAGTTCCAACGACCTCCTCGATACAGGACCGAACAGCCAGTTCCGCCTCGAGCTGACTCCGTGGTCGGCCACCAACACCGAGTCGGGCGGCCAGAACAACGCGAGCGCCATCGCGGACATCGTCGTGCTGGACCTCGGCGACCAGACCACCGCCGAGTCCGCGAGCCTGCGCCTGCTGCAGTCCACGTCCAACGCCAGCTGGAACTCGTCCGCCAGCTCGGGCAACTCGTCCAGCGACGGGGCGATCCTCACCCTCGGAGGACCGAGCGGCCTGAACATCGATCTCCTGCACGCGGACGCCAACTCCAACGGAACCGGGAGCAGCTACCTGCTCTCCGTCAACGGAACCGAGATCGGCAGCAGCGGGCAGGTCAACGGGCAGTGCACATTGACGATTCCTGCGCTGCTGTCCCTCGACTGCCTCACAGCCAGTGGCGGGACGGCAAACGGCGTCACCTCCGAAGCCTCAGGCGTTCTGAGCGTCGTGCTCGGCACACCGCCCGCCGGTGCCACGGTCGGTCTCATCCAGTCGAGCACCTCCTCGGGCTCGGCCGGTATGCCCAGCGTCAGCTCTGGCAACGGTGCAAGCTCATCCGGAAACTCAGCGGGAGGACAGCCGTCCAACAGTGGCAACGCCGCACCTGCGGCAGCGACGGCGAGCTCAGGAGCCCTTGCGTTCACCGGCGTGAGAGTGCTGACGTTGCTCCTGGCGGCCTTGCTGCTCGGGTTGCTCGGTGCCTTCCTCGTGTGGACCACCCGCCGCCTGCGGACCGGAGCCGCTTAAAGAGGTGACCGAACCTCTTCATCTCCCCCGCCGGCGCACGTCTCCGTGGACGATGCCGAACGCCAACCACGCCGCCACGAGGACTGCAAGACCCAGAAAGACAATGGTCAGCACCGGGTAGCCGCACACGAAGGCTCCCGATCCCTCAGAGATGAAATCACGGCGCGTCTGTACCCATCGCGCCCGATCCGGTTGCCCTACCCGCCCGTCGAATCCGCCTTGGCCGCGGCCGCCGACCTGCTAGCAGCAGTCTTGGTGGCAGCCGTATTCTTCGCGCGGCTCGCCCGTGGAGCCGCAGGGGCCGCATGATCATGGACATGGGCCTCGCCCTCGTGCTCACGCTCCGCGTCCCGGTGCGGGAAGTGCGAATGGCTCACGGCTGCATGGTTGTGCTCATGCGAGTGGCTGGAGTTGAGATGATCGAAACCGCCCGTCATCTCGTTGTGATTGTGAGTCACGTGAAAGTGATGGTGGGCGTGGATTAGAGCCTCGTGGTGATGCTCCTCCCAATCTCCGGCCGGAGCGTTGTCAGGCATGGTCACTCCCGGTCTCTCGTCGCGGCTGTACCCGCACCATGTCATACCCCAAGCACCGGATCCTGTAGCCAGCTCCTCGCGCCGTGGCTCCACAACTAGGCTGGCCACAATGAGCTCGGATCACGCCGAGCGCGCCCGCGACGTGGGCGTCACCACTGTGGACGCTCTCCGCCGGCGGCTCGCGCGTAAGGCCGCTGCCCTGATTCGGCGCGACAAAGAAGCGGCCGATGTGGCACTGGAACTGGGCCTCATCGACAGGACCTGGCTGGAGGCACCTGACAGTTCGCCCATCTCGACAGCAGCCCCTACCGAGATTCTGGAACGGTTCTGGGAACGTGCTGTCGAGCAGCGACCGTCCAGGATCTCGTCACTTGGCTTGAGCGCAGCCCAGCTCATCGCCGGACGATTGGCACCTTCTTCAGGTCGCCACGAACAGCTGGCCGTGGTGTTCACCGACCTCGAAGGCTTCACCGCGTTCACCGCCGAGTATGGGGACGAGGCTGCCCTGAAGCTGCTCCACGAGCACCACCGCCGAGCAGGTCCGATCGTGAGGAGATCTGGAGGACGGGTCGTCAAGAGGCTCGGGGACGGCCTGCTTTGCACCTTCGTCAACCCCGGAGGCGGCCTCCTCGCGGCGGTCGAGCTCCTGGGAACCGCACCGGAGCCTTTGAAACTCCGCGCGGGGGTCCACGTCGGGGATGCCATCGTCTCCCATGACGACATAATCGGCCACGTCGTCAACGTGGCCGCGCGCGTTGCCGAGACCGCGTCCGGGGGGCATGCAGTCGCCACCCAGGCGGCGATCGAGGCGGCGGGATCGACCCGCGGGGTCGTCCCGGTCGGGCGGCCGAAGAGGCGCCGGCTGAAGGGGATCTCTCAGCCGATCGCCCTGTCCGAGATCCGGGCAGTAGCCGCCACTTGAGTGCTTCAAGGATGCGGCCGTCTTGAAGCGCGTGTCGACCCGGATGAATGTACTGGATTTTCCGGTTTATACGAAAAGTGCGACGATGGTCACTATGACCAGGCCGGGGGAGAACACGAAAACACAGCAAGCGGAAGGCTGCTCGTCCTTCCTTCGGGCACGGGGCGAAGCCTCTGATGGCTGACCGAGCTATGAGGGCGGGTCGCGGGTGGTGGCTGGCGCTGTGCGCCGTGGCCGCACTCGCTCTCCTGCCCGCCCCAGCGATCGCGCTGGCGCACACCCAAACGGCAGCGCAGCCGTTGAAGGCGTTCGGCCGGGTGCCGTGCACAGCGACCGAGGGGGTCCTGTTCTGTGAGGGATCGACACCGGTGACGTCTCCCCCGACAGGGTGCGTCGCGTCGCCGGACAACGTGGTGCCCTGCGACGACCAGGTGTACGACCCAGCCGTCCCCGACACCCGGGTGCCGAGCTGGGACGGCACACCCCTGGACGTCAACGTCACGCTTCCCCTCGGCAGCGACACAAGCCTGCCGCTCATCATCATGATCAGCGGGTTCCCGTCTCAGAAGACCCCGCTGGACTCCGTTGCGGAGTACGCGGGGCTGAGCCCTCTGCAGTGGGCGCTCCGCGGCTACGCCGTATTGAGTTACAGCAACCGCGGCCAGGGTGGATCGTGCGGATGGCCGGCGTCACGCGTCGGCCAACCGGCTTGTGTGACCGGCTGGCAGCACCTCGACTCCATGGCCTACGAGGCGCGCGACACTCAGTACCTAGCCGGGCTGCTCGCCGACCAGGGGATAGTCAACCCGGCGAGTATCGGGGTGACGGGAAGCTCCTGGGGCGCAGGTCAGTCGGTGGAGTTGGCAGCGCTCCGCAACCGGGTGATGCTTCCCGACGGCAAGTTGGTGCCCTGGGTTTCGCCCCAGCGTCACCTGAACATGACGATCGCCGCGGCCGCGCCGATGGCCGCCTGGAGCGACCTGATCCCCGCGGTGATGCCCAACGGGCACGACCTCGACTACACCCTGACCCCGTTCGGTCAAGCCGTCCAACCTTTTGGCGTGGTCAAGGCATCGGTCCTCAACGGCCTCTACGCGGAGCTTCAGGCCAACTCCTACATGCCGCCACCGGGGTTCGACCCGCCCGTCAGCGAGGCGGTACTGGATGCGAACGCCGGGTGGCCACTGCTCACAGACTCCAACCCTCGGGTCGCGCCCGCGATAGCGAACCTCGAACATTTCAACTCCGCCTATTACCTGCCCTACGACGAGTCGCCGGCGCCGACTCTGTGGGCCAATGGGTGGAACGACGACATCTTCCCAGTGAGCCAGGAGCTGAACTGGGTGAACCGGGTGCTCTCGGTCCACCCTGACGCGCAGGTCTCCATGTTCCTGTCCGACATCGGGCACCCGCGCTCACAGAACAAAATGTCCGACCAGACTCTCCTCACCCAGGCGATCATCGCCTGGTTCGCGCATTACCTGCTCGGGGAGAACACGCCGGTGCTCCGCGGCGTGGAGGCGCTGACCACGACCTGCCCTGCGAGCACCCCCTCGGGTGGACCGTATTTCGCGTCGACGTGGCCCGCAATGCACCCCGGCGAGGTGCGCTACCAGGGCGGCGCCGCCCAGACGGTGCTGTCCGCCTCGGGCAACCCGGTCGTCGACGCCCAGATCGATCCGATCGTGGGGCCCGGGGTGTGCGCATCACCGCCGGCGACCTCGACCGCGCCCGGCGCTGCCACGTACGCCTTTTCGGTCCCTGATGGCGGCTTCACGATGATCGGCAGAGCGACCGTGGTCGCAACGCTCACACCGACCCAAGCCGGGAACGCCCCCTACCCGTACATCGCCGCGCACCTCTTCGACGTGGCGCCCGGAGGCCAGACCGAAACCCTGGTCGCGCGACAAACCTACCGGCTGGCGGGATCGGGCCCCCAGGTGTTCCAGCTCTACCCCCAGGCATGGCACTTCGCGCCAGGTCACACGATCGAACTCCAGCTTCAAGGCCAAGATGCTCCGTACAGCAGGCCAGATACTCTCCTGGCGTCCATCACGGTCGCCGACCTTCAGCTACGACTTCCCACCCTCGATCCGCCCACCTGCACCACCATCCTCAGCCCGGCGCCGCTGGTGATCCCCTCCGGCGAGGTACTCGCCCCCGGGGTGGCCGCTCAGCCGGGCGACACCTGCACGGGCGACCCATGACGCAACTGTCGCCTATCGGAGCGGTCATCGTTGGTGCCGCGGTGCGGGTCCAGCAGTTCATAGCCCGACGCCTGCCGTAGCAGCCAGGTCGCTGAGGGTATCTGCGAGGCTCATCGGACGCCTCCTCCTGTCGAGAGTCGGGTCGCGGTCCTACCCGGTCGTCGCGGTCAATATGGAAACCCGCTGAGGCCCGCGGCTGTTTCCAGATCCGCGCCGGAGGGAAGCCGGCGCCAGACTGGGCGGGTTCCGAAGGCACAGGGAGGTCCCAGGTGGCTCAGCAAGCAGACGTGATCGTGGTCGGGCTTGGCGTGGGCGGCGAAGCCCTCGCCGGCGAACTGGCCGAGGCCGGCCTGGATGTCGTGGGGATCGAGAACCGGCTGGTCGGCGGGGAATGCCCGTACTGGGCGTGCGTGCCGACCAAGATGATGGTGCGGGCAACGGACGCGCTGGCCGAGGCTCGCCGAGTTGCCGATCTGGCCGGCTCCGCCACGGTGAGCCCAGATTGGGCACCGGTGGCCCGGCGGATACGACGGGAGGCCACCGACGACTGGGACGACAAAGTGGCGGTAGAGCGCTTCGAATCAAAGGGCGGCCGGTTCGTCCGCGGCAAGGCTCGGCTCACGGGAAGGACAACTGTCGAGGTGGACGGGACGCAGTTCGCGGCGTCCCGGGCACTCGTGATCGCCACAGGAACCGGACCGTCGATCCCACCGATCGAGGGGCTGGCGGGGCTGCCGTACTGGACCAACCGGGAAGCGGTCGAGACGACCGAGGTGCCCGCTTCGTTGACGGTAATCGGTGCCGGGGCGGTCGGGGCCGAGTTCGCCCAGGTGTTCGCCCGCTTCGGAAGCCAGGTGACGGTCGTGGAGGTGGCCGAGCAGCTGCTGCCGCTGGAGGAACCCGAGGCCGGCCAGCTCCTGGCCGAAGTCTTCACCCGGGAGGGGATCAAAGTGGTGACCGGAGTTCGCATCGACGCCGTCGGACACGACGCCTCGAGCTTTTCGGTTCGCCTGGGCGACGGCACGGCGCTGGCGAGTGAGCGGCTATTGGTGGCCACCGGCCGAAGCGTCGATCTCCAGGGGCTTGGTGTTGATACCGCCGGCCTGGACGCCTCCGCCCGGTTCGTGGCGGTCGACGCCAACCTGCGCGCCGCCGAAGGCGTCTGGGCGGTGGGCGACATCACGGGCAGAGGAGCGTTCACGCACGTCGCCACCTACCAGGCCCGGATCGCCGCTGCCGACATTCTCGGCCAGCCGCACGAGCCGGCCGACTACCGGTCGCTTCCCCGGGTCACGTTCACCGACCCCGAAGTCGGTGCGGTCGGGATGACCGAGCACCAAGCCCGCGAGGCGGGGGTGTCGGTGCACACGGCGATGACGCAGATACCGTCCTCCGCCCGGGGGTGGATCCACAAGGCGGGCAACGACGGGTTCATCAAGCTGGTAGCCGACGCGCGACGCGGCGTGCTGGTAGGGGCCACCTCGATGGGTCCTGCAGGCGGCGAGGTTCTCGGCGCGTTGGCGGTCGCGGTGCACGCCGCGGTGCCCGTTGAGGTGCTCGCTCAGATGATCTATGCATACCCCACCTTCCACCGGGCGATCGAGGACGCTGTCAAAGGGCTTCACTGACCCGAGCGGCGGGGCCGTGCCCTCCGTGGCGGTCTTGGTCACACGCCTGCGGCTGCTGGCGCGCTGGGACCGCAAATCCGGCAGCGCCCCAGACGGCTCTAGAGTCGTCTTCACTTCGCGTGAACCAGGGAGGCCGAGTTTGGCCGAGGGAACCGAGCGGGCCAGGGTTTGCCGTGAGCCGAGCGACGCGAGCCTCCTATGACCACAATCGTCACCGACGGCGCCGCCGATCTTCCTCAGGCAGAGCGAATTCCCGGGAATGTCGTCGTGGTGCGGGGGTCGGTTCGCATTGGCAGCGAGCCATGGCACGGTGACCTTCGCGAGTTCTGGCAGGAGATAGGCAAGGGTCCGGAACTCCCTGCCACGGAGGCGCCGACGGTAGCTCAGCTCGCCGCGGCATACGCGGGCGACGAGCCAGTCCTCGCCGTGCACGTCTCCTCAGAGTTGTCGCGCACGCTGGCGCATGCCGAGGAGGCAGCGGCGGGAGTGGCGGGACCGGTCGAAGTGGTGGACAGCCGATCGCTCAGCGTGGGGACCGGGTTGGTGGTGTTGGCCGCGTCGGAGGCTGCCGATGCAGGCGTGGTGGGAGAGCGTCTGAGGTCCATGGTCGACGGCTGGGTCGACCAGCTGCATGTGCACGGGTTGATCGACGATGTCGGGTTCTTGGTGCACGGCGAGCGAGCCGGCCTCGTAGTAGCGAAGGTCGGTCGCCACGCGCACCGCCATGTCGTGGCGGTAAAGGGGCACGTGATACCGATCCGCCAGGTGCGCCATCGCAGCGAGGCGCTCCGGGAACTGAGCGATCACATTCGGGAGCACGTCGTCGGTGGGGTCTCTCGGTGGGCGGTCGGCCACGGTGACGCTCCGGATGTCGACGAGTTTGTGGAGCGGCTGGCGGGGGTGTTCGGTTGCGATCCGTCCTACGTGTCGCTCATGGGTGCCCCGGTCGGTTCGCACATGGGGCCACGGTCCTTGCTGGTCGGCTTCTTCTCCGACAGTTAGCCATGCGAGTCGTCGTCGAGCGGGTGGGTCTCCGTGTCTCGGTAGATGTGGTAATCGACGTCTTCGACGGTTACCAGACCTTCCTGGATCATCCGGTCCAGCATGGGAACGAACTTGTCGATGCGGTGGCCCTCGTCGACTATCTGGATGACGATGGGCAGGTCATCGGAGGAGGACAGCATCCGGGTGGTCTTGAGACGGCCGCTGGGCCCGAATCCCTCTATGCCGCGCATGATGGTCGCCCCGGCCAGGCCTTCCTCCCTGGCCCGTTCCAGAATGGCGTCGGCGAGTGAGTTGTGATGATACCGGTCGTATTCTCCGATGAAGACACTGACCCGTTTGCCTCGACTCTGGTTAGCCATCGACTCTCCTTGCTGTTGACGGGGGTCTCGACTGGCTCGCGGCGAACACGGTCACCACGATGAATCCGATGGGCATCACGACGGCCATGTCAGACGATGTAGGCGAGGGCCATGCCGGCCCCGGCAGCCAAGAGTCCGACGATGAGCGATCCGACCACGTTCCAGGCAGCCGCCGAGAGCGTTCCTTCTTCGATCAGGCGTACCGTCTCCCACGAGAAAGTGGAGAACGTTGTGTAGGCGCCGCAGAAACCGGCACCGACGACGGCAGAAGGGACGTTCCCCAAGCGGTGGTACACCATCAGGCCGCTGATGACACCGAACATGAAGGCGCCGGTGGCATTGATCACATAGGTGCCCCACGGGAACAAGCCTTTGGTTCGTGAGTTGACCAGTTGGTCGACGATATAGCGAGTGGGCGCCCCGATCAGTCCGCCTGCACCTACTTCGACCAGGGTGATCACCCGTCCCGCCTTTCGGGACTGGCCTGGCTGCTGCGGTGGATCACCACTTCCACCGGTTGGCGTACCAAGAGACCGTGGGGCATCAGATGCTCGATTTCAGGTACGAAGGCGTCGATCCGCTCCGGCGTGTCGATAATCGTGATCACCACCGGCACGTCGTCTTTGACCGCAAGGGCGTGGCGGCGGTGGACTCCAACCGATTCACCGAAGCCTTCCACTGCCTGCAGGACCGTCGCCCCCGCCATGCCCATAAGGCGGGCGCGCCGGACGATCTCGACGAACCCCGCAACCCCGCCATGGCGTGCGGGCTGGTCGAGGTAGACCGTCAGCCGCTCGGCCTTGGCGGGGAGGGTCACCTGGTTCCTTGTCGGTCGGGGCGACCGAGCACCGGCGGCCAAGTTCGAACCACCATTATTCCGAGGTACATGGCGCCCAATCCCGCGACCAGGCTAGCTGTGACATAGCCGGCCGCCAGAATTACCCGCCCGGATTTGATGAGATCGTCGGTCTCGACCATGAAGGTCGACCAGGTTGTGTACGCCCCGAGGAATCCGGTGGCGGCGAAGGGTCGGATGTACTCGGTCGGTTTGAGTCGTTCGAGTATCAGGACCAACAAGACCCCGAGTACGAAGCTGCCGCCGACGTTGATGATGAACGTTGAGAGCGGGAACGTCCCCGGCCGGCTCGTCACGGCCAGGCTGAGCTCGTAGCGAGCGCAGGCACCCAACGCCCCTCCCAAGCCGATCACCCACAGGATACGAGGTCGGGCCCAGACCGGATGCTGTAGTAGCCGAGAGCGAGGGGGCTCCGTTCCGGATGTCTCGAGCTCACGGCGGCGGCCCCCGGACATGAACCTGGCGAACTGCACGTGTTTCACCCGTACGCGGCGGCCACCCCGCCTGAGGCGAGCACTGAAAGGTCCATCCAGCAAGCCACGTTGGCGAACCCCGCGGCGGGAGAAACGGCCGGGTAGAGCACTCCAATCAGGACCGCTCGCACTCCGGCTCCGAGCGATACCTCACGACCGGCGCCCACCGCTTCATCGTCGTTAGGGGGCAGACCCCCGTCTTCGTCAGCCACCGGGAACCGCCGCGGCCAGGTCTCGAGCTCCACGGACGCTACCGATCATCATGCGAACCATCACCTCCGGGCGAAACACGCGTGAGATACAACTAGGAGTCATCAGCCCGGCGGCGGTTATGGCGAACTCCATCGCCGCCCCCACCGTAGCGGAACGCTCACGGCGTCACCGTTCCCCTGGCCCAGTCAGGCGGGAATGCAACGTGCGCGCTCGGAGGGATTCGAACCCCCAACCTTCTGA
>DATLUM010000043.1 GCA_035533095.1 Acidimicrobiales bacterium
GGCCTCGTTGCGGTAGGCGGCCGGAACCTCGTCGGCGCTGCGGGGCAGGTCCCGGATGTGGCCGACCGACGACTCGACGACGTAGTCGGAGCCGAGCAGGCCCGAGATGGTGCGCGCCTTGGCCGGGGACTCGACGATGACGAGGGGCTTGCCCGTACCGGCCTTGGCCGCTGGTGGCGTCATAGGACCTTCATTGTGGTCGGGTTCCGGGGCGCCGGGCGCGCCCCGGTGGCGTCGTGGGGGGTGGCCGCCCGGACGGACGCCGCTTCGTCAACCGCCCACCTTGTCGACGGCGGAGGCGACCCCCCCCGTCGCTGGCGCCGGGAGGGTGTCGGTGTCCGGGCGGTCGGTGGTCCCGGCGTGGCCGGCGAACGGCTTCGACGCGGGCGCCTCGCCGGCGGGCTCGTCCGAACCGATGGTGCCCGACGCACGCTTCGACACGGCGATGGCCACGGCGAGGACGACGAGGGCCACGGCGGCGATGGCGTAGCGGGCGCCGGTGTTGTTCCGCAGCGTGATGATGGCCGGCAGGATCAAGAGCGACACCAGGTTCATGACCTTGATGAGCGGGTTGACGGCCGGGCCGGCGGTGTCCTTGAAGGGGTCGCCGACCGTGTCGCCGATCACGGCCGCCTTGTGGGCCTCGGAGCCCTTGCCACCTTCGTGGCCGTCCTCGATGTACTTCTTGGCGTTGTCCCAGGCGCCGCCGGCGTTGTTGAGGAAGTTGGCCATCAGCTGGCCGGTGAGGATGGTGCCGGCGAGGAAGGCACCCAGGGCGAGGTAGCCGATCGCAAAGCCGACGACCACGGGGGACAGCACCGCGAGCAGGGCAGGCGTGGCCAGTTCCCGTTGTGCGGCGGAGGTGCAGATGTCGATCACCCGGCCGTACTCGGGGCGCTCGGTGCCGTCCATGATCCCGGGGTGCTCACGGAACTGGCGACGGACCTCCTGGACGACCGTGCCGGCGGAGCGGCCGACGGCGCGGATGGCCAGCGACGAGAAGAGGAAGGCGATCGAGCCGCCGATCAGAAGACCGAGGAAGGTCTTGGGATTGGCGACGTTGATGATGCTCTGCGAGACCGAGGTGTACAGAGCGTTGGCCGCGTGGCCGGTCAGGGTGGGGATGCCCTTGACGTTCTCGGAGATGGTCTGGATGTAGCTCGCGAAGAGGGCCACGGCGGCGATGACCGCCGACCCGATGGCGAAGCCCTTCGTGATGGCCTTGGTGGTGTTGCCCACCGCGTCCAGGCTGACCATGATCCGCTCCGGCTCCCCGTGGAACTCACCGCTCATCTCGGCGATGCCTGCCGCGTTGTCGGAGATCGGCCCGAAGGTGTCCTCGGAGACCACGATCCCGGCGTTGGACAGCAGGCCGAGGCCGACGAGTGAGACGAGGTACAGCTCGTACTGGATGTCGCCGTGGCCGAGGGCGATGGCCACCACGATCGCCAGCACGATCGCGATTATGGCCGGGGTGGACGACTCCAGCCCGGTGCTGATCCCGGAGAGAATCGTGGTGGCCGGGCCGGTGCGGGCCGACTCGGCGATGTCCCTGACAGGCGAGGTCTCGGTGGACGTGTAGTACTCGGTGATGCGGCTGGCCACCTGGCCCAGCACGACCCCGGTCGTGACGGCCCAGAAGACCCGGAAGTTGTGGACGTAGAACGCGGAAACGAGCAGCGTCCCGGCGATGGTGAGCACCGCCGACACCACCAGGCCGCGGTTGATCGGAGCCATGGCCGTCTTGTCGCGGCTGGTCGCCCGTACGAGGAGGATCCCGATGATGGATGCCAGGATCCCGATGGCTGGCACGATGAGCGAGAAGACCAGGCCGATCTGCGCCTTCGCCGGCGAGAACGCCGTGTTTGCCAGGATCAGGGTGGCTACCAGGATGACCACGTAGGACTCGAACAGGTCGGCGCCCATACCGGCGCAGTCGCCGACGTTGTCGCCGACGTTGTCAGCGATGGTCGCCGCGTTGCGCGGGTCGTCCTCAGGGATGCCGGCCTCGACCTTGCCGACCAGGTCGGCGCCCACGTCGGCGGCCTTGGTGAAGATGCCGCCGCCGACCCTCATGAACAGGGCGAGGAGCGAGCAGCCGAATCCGAACCCGACCAGGATCGCGGTGGCCGTGTTCTGGGCCACCATGACGATTACCGTGGCGCCGATCAGGCCGAGTCCGACCACGAACAGGCCGGTGATGGCCCCGGTCCGGAAGGCGACCTTGAGGGCTGCCTGCAGGGAGCCGTCCCGCGCGGCGGCCGCGGTGCGGACGTTGCCGCGCACGGCGGTGCTCATGCCGATGTACCCGGCCAACCCGGACAGGGTGGATCCGACCAGGAACGCGACGGCCCGGAAGACGCCGCTCAGGCCGTAGGACAGCACGGTGTGCTTGTGGACGACACCATTGACGGTGACGTTGCGCGTCACCCGGGACGCCGTGAGGAATACCAGGACGGCGAGGGGGAGGACGATGATGCCGATGGCCTTGAACTGCCGTGCCAGGTAGGCTTGGGCGCCCTCCTGAACCGCTTTGGCGATTTCGATCATCGACGGGGTCCCCTGCTCGGCCCGGAGCATGTTCCTCATGAGGAACACGCCGGTCACGATGGCGGCGACTCCGCACGCCAATGCGAAGAAGAGCCACGCCCACTCGGCGTGGTACAGGTGGAACGGCTGATAGCCGCCCTCAGCGGTAAGTCGCATGACTCAGACGGTTTCCTTTCTCCTCTTCTTGTTGTGACTCTTGTTGTTCGACTGGTTGTTGCCCGTGTGGTTGGCGCCGGCTTCGCTGATGCGAACCAGGATCTGGCGGGCCACCCGCTCGCCGATGGTGCGGTCGTGGCCGTCGACAGCGACGACCAGCGGCCCGTCGAAGGGGTGCTTCTCTTTGATCTCGACCTCGACTCCGGGACGCACGCCGAGGCTGTCCAGGAACATCGCGACGTCGGGGTCTGTCGAACCCGGAAGGGCGATGGTGGCCCGCGCCCCGGGCGCGAGGTCGTACAGCGGCGGCAGCGCCGGGATGCTCTCACCACCGGTCTCGGGGATCGCGAACCCGTGCGGGCACGTCGAGGGCCGGTCGAGAGCCGCGTACAGGCGATCCTCGACCTCTTGGGGCAGCTGGTGCTCGAACGTCGGCGCCAGCCGGTCGGCCTCCGACCAGCTGTAGCCGAGCATGTCGGCGAGGAATCGCTCCACGATCCGGTGGCGCCGGACCACAGCCATGGCCCGGCGCCGGCCGCTCTCGGTCAGCTCGACCCCACGGTAAGGGGTGTGCAGCGCGAGGCCGCGGTCGGCAAGCTTCTTGACCGTCGCGGTCATGGTCCCGGGCGAGACCTTCAGGGACGCGGCGAGATCGCCCGTGCGCGCCCCACCATCGGATTGCGGGTCCGATGTGAGCCGCCAGATAGCCTTCAGTGTCTCGCGTTCAGATTTCGTAAGCGCCGCGTCCATGGTTTAGCCGGCGGCGACGGTAGTTTTTTGGCGCGACAAAAGTCAAGGTGGGGCGAAGGTGATCAGGCGGCTTCGCGGTGGCGCTGCCAGATGTCGTTGCACTCGTCGCAGACCGACTCGGGTACCAGGCCGATCCTCATCCCCAAGGCGAACATCCTGCAGGCGAGGCAGAGACCGAACACGGCCTCGAGCCCGGCGGCCCCTATGAGCGCGGCGAGCACCCTCCGTGCGGCCTTGGGGCGCTTGAACCCGTAGTGCAGCGCGAGCGCGCCGGCCGACATGGTGAGACCCATGCCCTGGGCCAGCCGCTTGGGGGGGCCGGGCGAGAACTTGTGCTCCACCTTCAGCCTCGGGGTGACGACCTTGGTGGCAAGCTGCCCCAGAGGGCTGAGTTTGGGCCCGGTCGCGACCCTCGCGGCGAACCCGTAGGCGAGCGGGGCCATCAACCACGGCTGGTCGAGGACGACAGCGCTGGTGGCCATGGCGACCACACCGCCCGCAACGACGCGGGCCGAGGTCTCATTGACGGGGTTCGGGAAAGAGAACAAGCCGGGCATACGCACGGCAAAGGTTACCGGAAAGGTCGGGATTACGGCAACGTCGGCGGCCGCTCTTTTCCCTGAGGGAAGTCACCTCTCCTCGGAGGTCACGACCCGGATGATCTCCGACGTGTGGTCACCGCTCTCCTCCGCCGGGCCGCCGAAGAGGGTCATCCAGACCGACGTCCCGTTGGCGGCCAGCTCGAAACGGACGTCGTCCACCAGGTTGCGGATCAGCGGGATCCCGAGGCCCCGTTCGAAGTTGAGCCGCTCGGGGTCCGTGACAGGCGGGTGCTCGGGCAGCTCATCGGGGTCGAACCCCTTGCCGGAGTCGGCGATGCACAGCTCCATCCGCTCCGGCGCCTCCCAGAAGCGGATGACGACCGGCGCGTCGGTCCCGTTGGCGAGGTTCGCCTCGATCGCGTTCGTGCAGGCCTCGGACACAGCGAGCTTGAGGTCGTCGATGCGGTCCTCGGCGAGATTCCTGCGTGCGGCCGCCAGGGACGACACGACGAGCCGGACGATCGCTATGTATTCGGGGCGTGACGGAAGCGACAGCTCGAGCGACAGGTCCATGGCCATGAGCGGGGGCTACCCCGCGGTCGCCTCCTCTATGGTCGGCGAAAGCTGGAACACAGTGGTCAGGCCCGTGATCTCGAAGACCTTCAGGATGCGGCTCTGGCTGCACACGATCGACAGCTCCCCGTCGTGGCTGCGCAACCTCTTCAGCCCGCCTACCAGTACTCCCAGACCGGTCGAGTCCAAGAAATCGACCCCCTCGAGGTCCACCACGATCTGGCGGTGCCCCTGGCTCACCAGCTCGACGAGCTTCTCACGCAGGCGGGGCGCGCTGTACACATCGATCTCGCCCTTTACGGCGAGGACCGTGTAGGGCGAGCGAGTTTCGTCTACTTCGAGGCCGAGCTCCATGGCTAAGTCCCTTCCCGTCACCTTGACACTCTGTAACACACGACCTTACTGCCCGGGGCGACAGGCGGCGGATTGAGCGTCAGCCGGGCGCTTCGCCGGCGGCGCGCCGGGCCGCAACGCGAATACTCGCAACCCGAAGCTCGCCTCGCACGTACCAGATGTGGACGGCGAGGGCCAGCGCCAGGACGCCGAGGGCCAGCTCGGCGGCGGCATCGATGCTGCCCTTGGTCTTCTGCTGGACAGCGAGGGTGCCGGATGCGAGGGCGCCGTTGAGAGTGGGCTTGTCGTTGTAGGGCAGGGCCCCGGGCGTTCCGGTGGCAGCCCCGCCGGAGTCCTCAGCGTCGGCGAGCGACGGGACGGCGGTCGCCGCCACGCCGCTGGCGGAGTTGAGCTGTGCAGGGCGCATCGTCCCGAGGGGCGGCAGGGGCGGCACAACCGCGTGCCCGGGTGACCCGCCGGTGTAAGCAGTGCCGCCACCGCCGGCGGACGCCGCGGGGGCGGGCACGTAGACCGAGGAAGCCGCCGGCGTGGACGCGACGACATGCGAGGCGGATGCGTCGGCGCCGAACCTGAGAGCCGAGACGGTGTAGCTCCACGTCCCGGTCCCGGGTATGTCATGGAAAGACGGCGGGTTCGCGCACGGCGTGCCCGCGCCCGGACCCGCCCCGTCGGTGCTGCAGGTGTAGACGGGCTGGTTGTCACGGGACACCGCGTAGCCGACCAGATCGGGTTCGGGCCCCGCCTTCCAGTCCAGGTTGACGCCGCCGTTGGATTGTGTCGCGGACACCTGCGTCGGTGCAGCGGGCGCCACGGCGATCTCGGTGAGAGTGGAGTTGTACTGGCTTGAATACGTGCAGGGCGTGCTCGACGACGTGGCACTGCACGCAGTGACCCTGTAGGTGCCGTTGAGCAACCAGTTGGTCCCGTCGAGCGTGTATTCGAGCGAAGACGGCCAGTTCCAGCAGTACGCGGTCGTTCCCGACGGTGCTGGGGCGGGTCCCTGACAAGACGCCGGGCCGCTGGGTCCGTTCGCAACGGTCAGTACGACCTGCTGAGAGTCCGGCGCGGGTGCCGAGGAGGGGCGGCCGACGCCGGGCACCCAGGAGACCTGGACTGCCTGCACGCCGGTCGGGATGTCGACCTGGATCTGGGAGGGGTCGGCGCGGCAGGGAGCGCCCGATGTAGAGGCGCCGCAGGGGAGCGGCGCCGCCTGGAGGGTTGACGACGAGGTGGTGGCGAGCGCGGCTGTCCCTGGCCACGCGAAAGCGGCGCAGGCGAGAAGAACGGGAAACCACCGCCGCCACTTCGTCATGTCGGGTTCGGCTCCGAGCTGACCATGTCCGCCTTGATGACGATCCTGTGCGAGGCGGAGCCCTTCGGGTGGCACGAGGTGAGCGTCAACTCGAACTGTCCCGGTGTGTTGGCCACCACGCTCCAGTCCGTCGGCAGTACCACGAATGGCGCCTGCGCCACCCGGTACACACACGAACCCACGGGAGTCTGCAGGATGATCTTGTCACCCGGTGCCAGCCGGTCCACGTTGGCGAACGGCTTACCGTAGGTGGTGCGGTGGCCGGCGATGCCGACGTCGCCCGCGTCGCAGGGCAGCGGTGTATCGGGATAGTGGCCCGCCCCGGCCCGGAGGGCGTTCTCGTCGATGCCCTGGACGACCACCACGTTCACGCCGAGCTTCGGGATCAGGATCCGGGTGAGGCTTTGGCCCGACCGGAGGGTTCCCGCCAGGTAGGCCTGCCGGACGGCCGGAGTGCCGAGCTCCTTGCTCAGCTTGCCCTGAAGATCGTTGTGGACGAAGTCGGTGTAGACGGGAAAGGCCAGGAACAAGACAGCGACCGCGACAAGAGCGGCGCCCGCGAGGGTAAGCCCACGCCTCGCGTTCTGGCGCTCCGCCAGCCAGTCGAGCACCCTGTCCAACGTCCCAGCTCCTTCTGCTGTCCCCGCGCCAGGCGCGCTTCTACAAAAAGTAGTTCGGCGTCAGCGGGCCTCGACCTTCGCCGCTAGTGTGAGATGTCATGAAGAAGCTTCTCTTGCTCGCGATCCTCGTAGGACTTTCCGCTTTCGCCGCCAGCAAGCTCCGCAACCAGTAGGCGCCGGCGTCAGCCGGCGGCGAGGACACCTTCGAGCCGGGCGACGGCCGCCGCCGCCAGCTGCGCTGCTCCGTCGGAGCGGATGAGCCCCTGAAGAGCGACCTCCCCCTCGGCCCAATCCGAGCTGAGGTCCGGACCGACGAGGCCCAAGGTGCGCAGAACTGACCCGTCCGACACGGGGCTCGCCGTAGCCCGGTGCTGCTGGTAGGCCGCAAACATCCGGGGCAAGGCGAACCTGTAGGCGCCGGCCAGGCGCGCGACCGTCTCCACGGTCTCCCCTACCAGACCCATCGCCGTGGCGGCCGCGGGGCTCGGCGCGCATACGAGCGCGCCGCGATCGACGTCAGCCAGCACCGGCAGGCGCTCCCACCACTGAGTCGCGCGCCAAGCGTGGTGCTGCGAGTGACGGTCGAGCATGAGCTTCACCGCGCCATCCTGCGTGGACGCAACCCAGCCGCCGAGTATCTCGAACATCCTCCGTTCGCTCCAGCAGTGGGCGCCGGCGAGCCTCGCCGACTCATCGAGACTCGTGCTCAACAGTCCGCTGGTCGGGGTGCCAACCCCCTCTGGACGAGCTCGAAGAGCCTCTCGTATACATCGTCCACCGGCCCGAAAGGGAACTCCGGCTTCGAGATCAGAAGCGACACCGTGCCGTGGATCATCATCCACAGCATCTTCGCCATCTCGAGTGGTTCCTCGCCGGATGCGACCTGCTGGGTTGCTATCGCCTGCACGACATCATCCGCCACCGGCACCAGCCCGGCGGTGTCCGCCAGCCGCTCGTCGACGAACCGGTCGGGCGTCTGGTCCGGCCTGCTCATCATGAGGATCCGGTAATGCTCCGGGTTCTCCAGCCCCCACTGCAGGTACGCCCGGCCCCGCCGGCGGATCCGCTCCCAAGGGTCGTCGATCCCCTCGGCGGCGTCGGCCATCACACGCTCGAGTTGCTCCGCGTGGCGCTCGCAGACCGCGAAGACGAGGTCGTTGCGGTCGGTGAAGTGGAGGTAGATGGACGGCGGTGTCACCCCGACCGCGTTGGCGATGGCACGAATCGAGAGCGCTGACTGGTCGTTGGTCTCGATGAGAATGCGTTCCGCCGCAGCGAGGATCTCGTCACGCAGCTGCTCACCCTGCCCTCTGGGAGAACGCGCTCTTCGTTGGGCCACGGCCGGAGCCCCTACCGCGCGCGGGGCGTAAGTCACGCGCGAATCCTAACCCCCGGAGAATCCAAATAACCTGGCAAGGCGCCCTTACCTGTAGCGATTGGTGATGGGCATCCGCCGGTCACGGCCGAAAGCTTTCGGTGTCACGCGCACGCCTGGAGGGTTCTGCCGGCGCTTGTATTCCGCCAGATCCACCAGCCTGACGACCTGCCTGACCACCTCCGGGTCGTGTCCCGCTTCGACGAGCTCAGCCGCGGTCATGTCCCCCTCCACGTAGGCGACGAGGATCGGGTCGAGCACCTCGTACGGCGGGAGGCTCTGGTCGTCGCGCTGGTCGGGGCGCAGCTCCGCAGAGGGAGGCTTGGTGAGGACCGCCGGCGGGATCACGGGGCATTCCCCTGTCGAGTTGCGCCACTCGCAGAGGCGGTACACGAGCGTCTTGGAGACATCCTTGATGACCGCGAACCCGCCGGCGGTGTCTCCGTAAAGAGTGGAGTAACCGACGGCGGTCTCACTCTTGTTGCCCGTCGTGAGGACCATCCAGCCCATCTTGTTCGAGAGGGCCATAAGGATCACCCCACGGATGCGGCTCTGCAGGTTCTCCTCAGTGAGATCGGCAACGCGACCGGCGAAACTCGGCTCCAGGACTTCGAGGAGAGCGGCATGGGCGGGCTCGATCGCGATGGTGCGGAGGTCGATGCCGAGGTTCGCCGCGAGTTCGGCCGCGTCCTTTTCCGAGGCGTCGGAAGAGAAGCGCGACGGCATCGCGACGCCGTGGACATGGGCTGCGCCCAGAGTGTCGGCGGCGATGGTCGCCACGAGCGAGGAGTCGACCCCACCGGAAAGCCCGATCACCACGTCATCGAACCCGTTGTTGGTGACGTAGTCGCGGGTGCCCGTCACCAGCGCCGTGTAGACCTCCTCTTCGAGTTGCAATGGCGCAGCCCTCGGCGCCGGCAACCGTGCCGCTCCCACGTCTGCACCGGGCGACTCGCCGGTGACCTCCACCACCGGGAGCGGATTCGAAACCATGCGGCCGCGCGGGTCGAGAAGACGCTTGCGATACACGGGCCGGACGTTGACGTCCATGATCGCCACCTCCTCCACGAACTGTGGGAGGCAGCCGACAAGCCGTCCCGATGCGTCGAGTACGAGAGAGCCGCCGTCGAACACGAGCTCGTCTTGGCCCCCGACGCAGTTGACGTACACCAGCGCGCAGCTCGCGTCGGCGGCCCGCGTCGCGAGCATCTGCTTCCGTTCTGTGGCACGGCCCATGTAGTAAGGCGAGGCATTGATGTTCACCACGAGCTCCGCTCCGGCGGCCGCCTGCTCCGCGATCGGCCCCGCCGGGCTCCACGCGTCTTCGCAGATGGACACCCCGACCCGCACGCCGGCGATTCCGAACAACTGCGTGACGCCGCTACCCGCTCTGAAGTAACGCTGCTCGTCGAACACCGAGTAGTTCGGTAACAGCTGCTTGTGGTAGATCCCGCGCACCTCACCGCCGGCGCACACCGCGGCCGCGTTGTATAGATCCATCTGCTCGTCGACAAATCCGACGACCGCGGCGCACCGACCGGTGGCCGCCGCCACCTTCGACAGTGCCTCGCTGTTGTCGGACACGAAGCCGGGCTTGAGGAGGAGGTCCTCGGGCGGGTACCCCGTGACGGCGAGCTCGGGGAAGACCGCTATGTCCGCGCCAGCCTTCTCCGCTGTTGCGAGCGCGGCGATGATCTTCTCGGCATTGCCGCCGAGATCACCCACGATCGGGTCGATCTGCGCAAGGGCCAATCGGATTCGGGCCACGCAGGAAGCGTACGCCGGTAGACGACGCGATCGGTGATGGAAGGGCGGCCGGCCCTTGGCGCCGGCGGCTCCCGGGGCGCACACTGGGGCATGGCCGCATCGGCCCGGCCCGAGCCGGACGAGATAGAGCGCAGCGCCGACCCGAGGGGGGCTGCGCTCGTCGTCGAGCGCGTCACCAACGCCAGGGCCGGTGCCGCCGAACGGCTGGAGGTCGACAGAGCGTTGCGCTCGGCTCTGGTCACCGTCGGCGTGGCGAGCCCGTGGCTGGCGCGCGTCTGCGTCGCCGACGACATGGCCCTGGACGTGCTGTCCGACCTGAACACGCGTCTGGCGCTCGATCCTGCTGCGCTGCGTTCCTTGGGGGACGGCGAGCCCGGCACACTGCTCGCGCGCGCCAAGCGCCTGGCGGTGCTCCGCATAGCTGCGCGCGACCTGCTCGGCATCGACGACCTGGAAACGGTCGGCGCGAACCTCGCCGATCTAGCCGGGTCGTTGCTGAGCCTCGCGTGCGTCCTCACCGGCTCGGCGGATCGCGTCTCGGTAATCGGCATGGGAAAGCTCGGCGGCCGGGAACTCAACTACTCGAGCGACGTCGACGTGATGCTCGTGGCTGGATCCGGGAACGAGTTGCCTGAGGTCAGGACGATGCTCGACGCAGCCCGCGAAGCGTGGAGGATCGATCTGGATCTGCGGCCGGAAGGCCGGGTGGGGCCGCTCGTACGCACACTCGACTCGTACGCGGCCTACTGGGACCGCTGGGCACAGACATGGGAGTTCCAGGCTTTGATCAAGGCTCGGGCCGTCGCCGGCAACGGTGCTCTGGGCGAGCGCTTCATCGAAGAGGCGTCGAGCCGGATCTGGGCGCGGCCGTTCGGCGCCGCAGATCTGTCGGATGTACGCAACCTCAAGGAGCGGGCCGAGGCCGCCGTCGTCCGTCGCGGACTGGAGGATCGTGAGCTGAAGCGCGGTCGGGGAGGAATACGCGACATCGAGTTCGCTGTCCAGCTCCTCCAGTTGGTGCACGGGAGGTCCGACCGTTCTTTAAGGTCGCCATCGACCCTTCCGGCGCTGAGGGCACTCGCCGACGGTGGATATGTCGGACGCGATGACGCCGCGGCTCTTCAAGAGGCGTACATCTTTCTCCGGGCGGTCGAGCACAGGCTGCAGCTGCACGAAGACCAGCAGACCCACGTCCTACCGCAGTCCACGGCCGCCAGGCATCGCCTTGCACGGGTGCTCGGCTACCGGGATTCGTCCTCGACCACTGCCAGTGTTGCATTCGACGCCGACCTGCGCAGGCACCAGGCCACGGTCAGAGGGATCCACGAGCGCCTCTTCTTCCGTCCATTGCTCGAGGCGTTCACCGAAGGGGCGGGTCACCGGACCGCCGGCGAGGCAACCGCTACCGAGACGGCCGCCGAATCGGGTGCCGCTGACGGACCCGGGCAGCCGGCAGGACTTCAACCTCACGCCGTCGAGCAACGCCTGGAAGCCTTCGGCTTCGCCGACGCGGCGCGTACGTCCACAGCCGTGCGGGAGCTGACCCGCGGTTTCTCGCGCACGTCGCGGCTCATGCAGCGGATGCTTCCCGTGCTTCTCGACTGGCTGTCGGAGTCGCCCGACCCCGACCTGGGGTTGCTCGGCCTGCGCTCACTGGCGGCTGCGCCGCGCGCGCAAGGTGAGCTGACGGCCCTCTGCCGCGAATCGCCCGAGGCTGCGAGGCAACTCTGCCTGCTGCTGGGCACCGGACCGCGGTTCGCTCGCGGCTTCCAGCACCACCCCGAAGAGCTCACGGCCCTGGCGAACCGGGAGCTGCTCGCGCCGTCGAACCGGGACCAGATGACCTCCCGCCTGCGCAAGAGCATCGCGTGGAGGTCCGGAGAGTCGGCGCTCGAACAGGGTCTTCGGGTGTTCGCCCGCTCCGAGACGCTGCGGATCGCCGCGCGCGACGTGCTCGGAGCCGCCGACGTGGTTGCGACCGGAGAAGCGCTCTCGGACCTGGCGGAAGTCGTCATCTCGGCCGCACTGGAATCCGCGGCGGCAGAAGTCCCGCTGGCTGTCGTCGGGATGGGCCGTCTCGGCGGGCGGGAGCTCTCGTACACGAGCGACCTGGATCTGCTGTTCGTGTACGACTCATCCCGAGGCGGGCTTGTGGATGGGGGTGTGGCGGTAGCGGCGGAGGTCGCCGAGGCCGCAGAAAGAGCGACGGCGTCGGTCGTGAGAGTGATAGCGGGGGCCACACCCGCCAGCGGGATCTACCGCGTGGACACGGCTCTCCGGCCCGAGGGCCGGCAGGGACCGCAGTCCCGCAGCCTGGACGCCTACGGCGCCTACTACCGGCGGTGGGCCGAGCCGTGGGAGAAGCAGGCGCTGCTTCGCGGACGGATCGTCGCCGGCGATCCAGAGGTGGGAGAGCGCTACGCGGAGATAGCGAAGTCATTTGTGTGGGGAAGGCCCTTCGGTGCTGACGAGATACGCGAGATCCGCCGGACGAAGGCCCGGGTCGAACGCGAGCGGGTACCCCCCTCCGAGGATCCGGCGTTCCATCTCAAGCTGGGTCCGGGCGCCCTGGCGGACGTCGAGTGGACGGTGCAGCTGCTGCAACTCCAACACCGGGTGGTCGCGCCCGGGACGATGGAAGCGCTCACGCAGCTCACCAGCGCCGGCGCGGTATCGGTGAGCGACGCGAAGGTTCTATCGGCCGCCTACCGGTTCTGCGAGCAAGCCAGGAACCGCCTGGCCCTCGTCCGGGATCTCCCGGGAGATTCGCTTCCGAGCACCGGTCATGTCCTCGGCGTCCTCGCTCGCAGCCTCGGCAGAACTCCGACCGGGTTGCGCGACGAGTACCGAAGGCACACACGTCGTGCCAGGAGAGTGGTGGAGCGCCTGTTCTACGGCGGCGCGCCGGCGAGCTGACCACGTGTAAGTCAGCCGGCGGAACCTGTTAGATCCTCGCCCGTTTCTTCAGCGAAGTCGGGACCCGGTGGTCGAACGTCCACGCCGGAGGCTGCCGGGTCGGGCCTGGGCGTACCCGTGCGGACCGGGGGTGCGCCGCGACCGGCGGTAATCGGCGCCAGGACGTTGCGGGCCGAGGCGATGGGAGCGGCAACCCCCGGCTCGGATTGCTGCGAGGCGGCAGCCGCTCGTCGGGCGAGACCGGGTTCGATCGGAGCCGGCTGAGTGGACCGCGGCTGTGGCGCCAGCGCCGACACCGGGGTCGCCGCCGGGGCCATCACCGTATCGGGCCCCTGGGGCTCGTCGAGCGGGATCGCGGACAACTCCTGCGCGAATTGGGTCGCCGTGGCAGGGCGCCCTGCGGGGTCCTTCGTGAGGCCTTTCGCGATGAGGTTTGCCAAGGGGAGAGGTACTCCGGCAACGCGCAGCGGGGGCGCCGGCTCGCCAACGATGCGAAGCAGCAGCGACGCCGGCGCCTCCCCGTCGAACGCCTCGAAAGGAGGGCGGCCGGCGAGAAGCTCGTACATGGTCGAACACAAGCTGTAGACGTCCGCCGCGGGCGACGGCGCTCCGCCACCGAACACCTCTGGCGCAGTGTGAGCGCTCACGGGATCATCCGCGCTGCGCGTCGCGAGCTCGAGCCGGGCAAGCCCGAATCCGCCGACTACGACTTCACCCGAACGCGCCAGCAAGATCTTCGAAGGCCGCACGTCCCGGTGAACCAGCCCCTCTCTCGCCGCCGCGTCGAGGCCGGAAGCGACCCGGCTTGCGACCCTGGCAACTTCAACCGCTGCGAGGGGACCGTCACGACGAAGACGGTCGCCGTAGGACTCGCGGCAAAGCTCCGTGACAATCGTCGCCGATCCGTCGTTGCGACGTAAGAACCGGAGGATAGTGGCCACGTTCGGATGGTCATTGATGGCCTCGAGAGCGGAGATCTCGGATTCGAGCTCGTCGAAGAGATACGACTGCACGGCGCCAACGAGGATGACGCGCATCGCGACCCACTGCGAAGTCTCGATATCGAACGCGCGGTAGAGAGTCCACAAGCGGCTCGAGCGAAGGACCGTCAGGTCGGTGTAGCCGCGCAGGACACGTCGGCGCCTGCCCGTCACCATCGCGAGCCCGTCACCCTCGCGAGCCCCGGTGCCGCCCGAGAGCGACAGCCATCCGTACACGCTGGCGACGGTCAAGCGCGCGGTACACGTCGCGCCCCAGCTCGCGCTGACTGTTCCAGGCGGCGAGCGCGGTGTCCAAGTCCGGCGGATCGAGGACCGAGCACATCGCGCGGTCGGCAGTGCTGCCCACCTTGCTGACGCGCTCGGGGATGCCGGCACCGAAGTACCGTCCGGCCTCGATGGCGATCTCCGAGCTCGTCGACCCGTCAGGGATGGCCATCCCCGCCCGGGTGAGGGCGTCGAGCAGTTCGAGCCAGGCTCCTCCGGCGAGCAACGCCGGGTCGTTCGAGAACCGCCTCCTGCTCCTGCGGCGCCTGGTCGCCACCACGGCTCCGAGCCCTACCAGAAGGACAACGAGGACGCCCAGAACGGCAATGGTGGTGACCGCCCACGCTGGCAGCCCGCTCTGGGCGTGACGCCGGATCTTCACGGGCTTGGCAACGGCGTGACCTCCGAGGGCCTGGTTGCGCGGAACCGCGTTGGCCGTGGGAGCCGGCAATGTCGTCGGTGTCGCTTGAACCTGCTCGGGCGGTGGCGAGGACAGACCGGTCGTCCCCGTCGGTGTCGGGTCGGCAACGACCCAGCCCATACCGGATACGGGCACTTCGACCCACGTCCACGCCTCGCTGTCGGAAACCGTGTAGGAGCCGGGGGGCAGGATCCCCGTGCCCGGCTGCAAGCGGAACCCGGTGGCCAATCGTGCGGGCACACCGAGATAGCGGGCCACGAGAGCGAAGAAGGTGGCGAACTGCTCCGGCGTCGCGCTGCGGTTCACCGTGACAGCGTTGATCACCTGTGACAACGACGTACCTCCCGACCCGCCACCCCCAGCAGTCGACCCCAGCGTGGGATCCAGCCGCCTCTCGTCGTGCCGGAGGGCCAGCAGTGC
>DATLUM010000044.1 GCA_035533095.1 Acidimicrobiales bacterium
AGGTCCTGAACGGCATCCACGAGCACACCGGAAATGCTCGCACAGCCCGTGCCGAACGATCCATACCGAGCGACTCGCAACGCACTCGGCCCCCCGCCAACGGCGCGAGAATCGGCGATCGGCGTCAAAGATCTCCGGCTACCCTGACCATTGTCCGGGCTCCCCGGTGGGCCAGCCGCCATCTCGGCGGAAGTAGCCCCGTTCGACTCGGGGCACCCGGACGACATCCGCCCCTGGCCGCCCAGACAACGACGCAACTGATTACAGCCCGATGGCTATGGGGCGCTCGTAGTCGGCGATCTGGGCCTTAGTCGCGGGACGCCTGAGGTCGAGCTTCCTCGACGATGACGACGAAGGTCTGGCCTCCAACCTCGACGCTGGCGTCGTTGCTTCCTAATCGGGTCACACAGAGGTCCGTGGCGTCTCGAAGGAGAGGACCGTCACCGAGTCCGGCGATGATCTCAGTGATCACATCCTTTTCCGTGATTCCCATGCGCCCATAATGCTCCGACTCGGTCATCCCTGGCAGCTTGTCGTCAAGATGTCGCCGACGCGAGATTCGATCACGAGCAGCTCCCGAGGCTGGCTCACGGAACCGAAAGTTGTACAGATCGTCGGCCCGGGGACGAGAAATATTGTACAACTCTGCTCCGATCTTGTACATTACTGTCATGTCCACGATGAACGTCAGCGAGGCCCGAGAGAAGCTCGCCGAGGCCATTGACGCGGCTCAGTCTGAAGCGGTGGTCCTCGAACGCTACGGCCGGCCGGCCGCAGTGTTGGTGAGCATGGAGCGATACGAACAGCTCCTCGACGCGCTTGAAGAGGCCGAGGACATCACGGCGTTCGATGCGGCGATGGCCGAAGCAGGCGACAACATCCCCTGGGACAAGGTCAAAGCCGACCTCGGCTGGTCGTGAGTCGATATCGGGTCGAAGTCCGCCCAGCCGCGGTGCGAGCACTGCGCAAAATCGACCCGAAGACGCGGCCCCGCATCGAGGGGGCCATTGCCCTATTGGCGGAAGACCCTCGACCTCCAGCATCGCGGCCACTAACCGGCCGAGACGGATACCGAGTCCGAGTCGGTGACTACCGGATCATCTACACGATCCACGATGACGTGCTCCTCATCGTGGTCGTCACACTCGGGCACCGCCGAGACGTGTACCGCTAGCGCAGAACATCGAGCCGCTCTTCACAAGCTCGCCGATCAGACACCCACTTGACAGATGCCGAATCGGCGTTCGGGAACACGTGCTGGAACCCACCCGAGCCCGCGGGCCGCGAGCATAATGTTCGGTGCTCCGTTGCTAGCGCTGACCGAGATTATGCGTCTACCGGAACGGCGCAGCGAGCCGCGGGCGGGCCACGCCGAACGCCGATTCGGCGTCTGTCAAGGCGCAGCGCCATTCTCCTGCAGGAGCGCCGTACGGAATATTCGGCGTCCATGGATAGATCAGCCGTGGCGACGACGCAGAACTTCGACCATCTCCGCTTCTACGTCAACACCGGAGGCGGCTCTCACCAGGAGCGCCGCGAACTCGCGGTCATCGGGCGGCAGCAAAGCGGCACCGTCTTCGCCGTTGCGGTCCAAGATCCACTTGGCGAGCAAGAAACCCGTCCTCTTGTTGCCCTCGCCGAACGCCTGTGCCTTGGCTACCCGATAAGCGACGACCGCCGCCGCGGTGATCGGGTCGTCAATGCTGTCTAGGACCTCGAGAGCCCGTTGCAGCCGGTCGAACTCGTCGGGCTCGTCGAACCATTCATCGTCTTGGCGGGCGAGACGATTGAACGCGACAGCCAGTTCCAGGGTCGGCCGTATCAATGGTCGTGGAGGTAAGCGAGCAGTTCCCGGTAGGTAACTACCTGCTCATCGAGCCAGGCACGCTCCTCCGAGGGCAGGTCCTCAAGGAGCTTCTCGGCCACGATGCGCTCGGCCTGACTCACACCTCCAGGATACCGAATCCTGCCGACACCGGCCTGGGCCCGGAACATTCTGAGTGTCCGAGTATCCCCGGTCCCAAGGACTCGAACCTTCCGAGATCGACACTCCTATGGTTGTCAAGGGGCAGTTTCTGCTGGCGCGGACACGACATGGATGGGCCACTCCGGTGGGGAGGGCAAACTCTTATTAGGTCTCGCTAGCAGAGGGTGTTGCTCGGGGACGGCCGACGGGTCGATCGCAGGTCAGCCAGTGGCGACAGCCGATTCGTGGGTCAGACCGTCCCCGAGAAGGGTGCTTCAGTCGGGCGTCCAGAGGAGGTGGTGGTAGACCTCGCGGGCGACGAAACGCTTCAGGCAGCGGATGATCTCGGGTTTGGTTTTGCCTTCTTTGAGGCGTCGTTCGACGTAGGCCTGGGTGGGTAGGTGGTGGCCCATGCGGCTGAACACGATCCGCCAGAGAGCGTGGTTGGCTTGGCGGTCACCGCCGGGGTTGAGCCGGTATCTGCCGGTGGTCTTGCCCGACCCGGCGGGGATCGGCGCGGCCCCGCAGAGATGCGCCCAGGCTGCCTCGGATCTCAGCCGGTCGGGGTGATCGCCGGCTGCGATGATCAGGATGGCGGCGACGTGCGGTCCGATTCCGTACGTCTCGAGGAGGCTGGGAGCTTGTAGTTCGATCAGCGGAAGCAGGAGCTGATCGAGGTAGTCGATCTGATCAGCCAGGAACTCAGCCCGACGTCCCAGTTCTCGCAAAGCGATGCGGGTGGCGTATCCGACGGTGTCGCCGGGGCGGGGGCGCAGTCCGGCCAGCTCGGCCGGCAGACTGTCGGTGGAGTGACGTTCGAAGCGGGCGCGGAGGTCGTCGGGGCCAGTAACGACAAGGGATCTGGCCTGATTGATCGACCTGGTCCGCTCTCCTCGGGCGGAGCGTTTGGCCACCATCAACGCCCTGATCGCCTCGACCGTGTTGTCCCGGCCTCTCGGCGCCCCTTTGGCCTTGCCTGACAGCGCGGCGCGCGCTGCGCTCTCGGCGTCGAGAGGATCGGACTTGCCTGAGCGGTAGCGGGCCTGGCGATCGGAGCGGTCCACCTCCACCACCTTCACCCCGGCGGCCACCAAATGTCGGGTTAGGCCGGCACCGTAGCTGCCGGTACCTTCCACCCCGACCAGGGCGACAGGTCCGAGGCTTTGCAGCCAGCTGAGGAGCCGGGCGTAGCCGGCCGGGGTGGTCGGGAAGCTCTGGGTGCCGAGCAGTCCGCCGATGTGGTTCAGCGCGGCGGCGACGTGGGCGTCGGCGTGGGTGTCCACACCGCCAGTGACGGTGGCTGTCTCTACGATGGTCAAGGCCATCCCTTTCAAGGTTGAGGGGTGGAACGCACCCGCTGGCCGACCGATCCCTGTGAACCCCGACCTCTAGATCAGGACGGGCGGATCAGAACGGTGTCACCGGTGGATGCCGGGATATCCCTGGGTCCCGGTCGACGGATCGATCACAAGACAGCCAGCCGGCGTCAACCGGTTCGCAGGTCAGACCGAGACCCAGGACTCCCGACCATACGACCCCACCAGCTGACTGATCGGGATGGTGGTCAGGAGCACCCCTTCATTCTCCATGCCGATTCTCGCGCCGTTGGCGGGGGGCCGAGTGCGTTGCGAGTCGCTCGGTATGGATCGTTCGGCACGGGCTGTGCGAGCATTTCCGGTGTGCTCGTGGATGCCGTTCAGGACCTGGCTGACCACTTCCGAACGTATGGCGAACCGGATCTCGCACGCGCCCTCGACGGACTCATCCAGGGGGCGCCCGACGGTCTCCCGCGGCGAGTCCTAGCGATGTTCACTCACGGGATGGGCGGGCTGCTGGACCGTCCGCTTTATTCGGGCGGACGGGTGAATGCTGAAGCGACCCAACGCCGGGACGACTTGGCTCATGTGATGTACGAAGCCGCGAAGGCCGAACTTCGATAGAGCGCCTATCGCCGAGTACGAGCGCCCTCACCCCTCTGTTCAGTACCCTCTTGCGCCGGTGTTCTGCAGTACCTACGGCGACGGACCATCGTGGCGGACGTGGTGGATGACATGACGACTGGTGACGAGGGCGATGTCGAGACCGACGCTGATAGGGGAAAAGCGTGGTGGTTCTACCTGGGCTACGCGACCATCGCAGCGGCCTTGGGGGTTGGTGCCTACTTGACGGCTGGAACCGTCCGAGTCGTCCTAATTATCCTGGCCGCCCTCTTTGCAGGCATCACGATTTGGTCCGTGTTGTTCATGACCGTGATTGAGTACGTGGCCCACGTGGGCAAGCAAGCACTGGGAAGAGATTGAATCCCTAACGCCGAATCCCGGGCGTATGCACTACCTCTGGCTCCGGTACTCGGCGAGGCGGGATGGTTCATTCTGCATCGGTTAGGTGTCGGAGACCGGGGAACGTTCGGCAGCTCGACGCACCCGCTCGCTCCGGTCCGACGCCAGCCGTTCGCGGAGCGCGTGGTGGGAGGAGTCGCGTGCTAACACCTTGCGGAACTCGGTGGTCGCCCTCGGGTCGCTCACCAGCCGAATCAGCACGTCTTCGTGAACGCCGGACCTTTGCGATAGGGCTACGCCCGCCTCGAACGCCTTGTGGTCGTCTCGGACGTGAAGCCTCGGCAGGATGAGCTCGGGCGCGGAGTTGAGTTCCTCCGGGGGCATCGAGGGGTTCCGGATGAGAGCGATCAGGCGGGCGCTGTCATTCCAGGTACGGAGTTCCCGCGGCATCAGCGCCACCAGCACATCAGGGGGAGTTAGCGGGTGTCCTGCAACTTGGACCACTACGAAGTCATAGGGGCACTGGGCCAACGCTCGAAGATGTTCCGGAGTAACCCCTTCCGAGGCTACGAAGTCGAGGTAGTCCTTCGGAGAGTGGAACGTCGGAAGGTCCGCCACGACGCCCGATTCTTTCATCTGCGCTCGCCGTCATGCCGAGTGGGGCCAGCGGGGACCCGCTCCGAACGACGGCTCGGGTCGCAGCCGTAAGCGACCTGGACGAGACAGAACGAGCGACCAGAACGCTCGCAACGTCGGCGTGCGCGATCCGTGCGCGATCCGTGCGCGAACGGGCCGGAATTTGGCGACACCCGCCGGCACCCCCCGAACGCGAAAGTGCTGGTCAGGGGCCTAATTGCCCGGGAACACCTGTTCGGAAAGCTCGTCTGGGCCGCCCTTTCAAGGCGGCAGCACGGGTTCGAATCCCGTTGGGGGTGCTGGGTTTTTCCGTTCGCGACGTCATTCGCGACCTGAACGTGACCTAACTCTGCAGGCGTGACTTCGCGTCCTCTGATCTGCACGACTGCCGCCGCCTTGTCTGCCCAAACTGGCCATCCCTGTCTTGCCCCCCCGTCGGCAGCCAACCCGAGAGAAATCGAAATGACCCCTTGACTTCCCTAGAAGCATCTTGCGGAGCTGGGTGAGGCCGACGTCAGCGATTCTTGTCCAGTCCCGTCGATCCGCACTCAGAAACGGCAGGAATCGCCAAAGACTCGGTCAGCCCGGAGGTGATGTGTCGCCCTCGACCTTGCACGATTCGGCAGTCTTGTCTGACGGGCGGGAGGCGGGGAGATACGGTGCAACGGTTACGTAGAAGGAGGGGAACATGGCCGATTTCCCAAGCGTCACTCATGTGGCGCTCACTGTCACCGATCTCGAACGCAGTCGACCCTGGTACGAAAAGTTGTTCGGGACCAAGCCGGTGATCGACGAGGACACCGGTCCCTTCCATCACGTCGTGTGGCTTCTCGGGAGCCAAACCCTGGTAGGCATCCATCAGTTCCCTGATCTCCATGGAAGCGAACCCTTTGACGAGCGGCGGCCTGGGCTCGATCATCTCGCCTTCGCCTGCCCCAACCGGTCCGAACTGGAACAGTGGAAGGCAAGGTTGGATGACCTCGGCATCGAAAACGGCGGCATCGTCGATGCGCCATACGGCTCGGGTCTGTCGTTCCGCGATCCTGACAACATCGCACTGGAGTTCTTCGCGCCACCAGGGTGACCGTCCGGGGGCATTCGCGATCCGTGCGAGTACAGCACAACGCCAGGGCAAGGCGAGGCGCTCAAAGGCGGCCGGCGCGGAATCGGCAGTGGGGCATCTGACGGCGTCGTTGGCTACGGCTCGCTAGAAGCGACAACGGCTCCAAGGTGCCGCTCCGGAGGCGGAGCGAGCAGAGGAACGACGTTCGCGCTCATCCACGGACGCCGGATTCGGCTCGCTCCCGGATTGACAAAGGATACTTTGCAAAGATATCTTTGCGTTATGGGAGAGACGATACCGGGCACGGCAAGCGGCGTCGAGGGTGTCCGGGCGTTGGCCCACCCGTTGCGCTTAGAGTTGCTTGATGTATTGCGTTTCGGCGGCCCGTCGACCGCAACGCTGCTTGCAGGTCGTTTGAACGAGTCGAGCGGTGCGACCAGCTATCACCTGCGGCAACTCGCCCGGTACGGCTTCGTCGAGGAAGTCGAGCAAAGCGGCGGGCGTGAGCGCTGGTGGCGTTACCGGGAGCGAAAGGTCTCAGTCCCCGCAGGCGCCGACGACGAGACCGGCGGTCGAGCAGTAGCCGCGGCACTCCTCACCCATGAGGCGCAGGCACTCGACCGGTTCCTGAGCGAACAGCCGCGCTCTGACGACTGGGACGATGCTGCGTTTCTCCAGTCGCGCTCGCTATGCCTCACCTCGAAAGAACTCGACGCTCTGCGTTGTGCGATCGAGAGTCTGCTCGCGCCACTCCGACGTGCCGACGCCGAAGACGCCCCCGTAGACGCGTTACCGGTGAGGGTCTTCGCGTTCGGTTTCCCGGTCACTGTGGCGGGGTCATGAGCACTCCGGACGGATCGGCGGTGCTGGTCAACACGGTGATCGAGCGACTCACTGCGTCGTACATCTTCCCGGACCGCTCAGCTCGCGCCGCCAGCCTGCTACAAGCCCGGCTCGCCGACGGCGCATACGATCTCCCCGCCGGTTCAGTCCTCTGCGAGCGTCTCTCCGCTGACCTCTTCGAAGCGTGCGCCGACAAGCACTTGCGGCTGCTCTGGCACGATTCGGTCGAGTCAAGCCGCGATGAGACCGAACTCGTCGACGCGCTACATGAGACTTTCCGCCGCGAGAACCACGGCATCCACAGCGTCGAGCTACTGCCTGGAAATGTGGGCCTGATCGCCCTCACGATCATCCCACCTGCTGCTACTGGCGCAACGAAGCTTGCGGCCATGATGCAACTGGTACAAGACACCGACGCGCTCATTCTCGACCTGCGAGAAACGCGAGGGGGCGCCCCCGACGGTGGCGCCTTCCTGTCCAGCTTCTTCTTCCCTGACGGCGACGTCCACCTCAGCGACATCATCGAAGGCCCGAACGGTCCACCCCGCCAATACTGGACCTATGCCCACCTACCCGCGCCACGCTACCTCGACCGGGCGACCATCGTCGGCGAGACAACACGCGGCGGCGCGCACCCCTCAGAGGTCGTGTCAATCGCTGAACAGATCGAGCTGCGCCTACCCGTCGCCCGGTCCCACAACCCCATCACCGGCACCAACTGGGAGGCCGTCGGCGTCCAACCGGACCATTACGCGCCGGCGACAACCGCAGTCACCGTCGCCCACCGCCTTGCTCTAGAAGCCAGCGCCAACAACGACGAAACCTCTGAGTCCAGCCGAGCCGCCCGACGCCACCTCTAGCCCCTCGAACTCGCCCGTCGAGCGGGATGATCCCAGTAACGAGAGCCTCACCCACACCCAACCGCTGGGCTGGGGTTGTCGACATTTGCCGCTCGCTGTATCGCCCCACCCAAAAGTTACTAGCGGTTGCGGACCGACCGATCCCGGGTCCGATCCCACCACGATGCGATCCGGGTGGTCAGACGATATAAGGGCCCGAGGGCCAGAAGGTGGGGGTGGGGATGGGAGACGATCACCGACTCGGCGGCGTGCATCTTGGCTCCCAGTTCGTCGAGTTGGGCCTGATCGAGCGCGTCGCGCAACGCTGGTAGGAGTTCGCTCTCGCAGCGCGCCAAGTGCTCCTCGAATACGTCGAGCAGCTTGGTGACCAGCTCGGGCATGTCGGGCGAGTTGATCTTCCTCCGCTCCGTGAGGACCACGAGATGCTCCATGGAGCGGTACTCGTATCGAAGTAGATCAGCTAGGTGCGTACCGCCGAGTCGGCGTCGCTTCACGAGCGGGTAGACGAAGCTTCGCTCGACGGCCACGTGCGCGGACATCAACTTCACAAACTCCAGCCACGCCGCCCGTCGGTCGGCGTCGGGGTCGCGGACCTGCGCGAAGTGCTCTTGGAGGTTCCGGTGCTCCCGGACCAACACGTCGAGCGCGCTCTCGCTCACACGCGACAAGGTAGAGCGTCCAACGGTCACACCCTGTGGGCGGGCGGTGACCGACGATGCGAGCCGACTCGGCGACCTTGAGCACGCAGCGGCATGCAATCCCAACGACACGGGGCCGCGGGAGTCGGGCCCGTGCTGTGGGCGCCACAAGCTAGGAGCGTCTACCTTGCCAGGCTTCCAGACGCGATCGAATCCCCCTCCGAGGCGAAGTCTGGGATTTGCGACCGTCCTCAGAACGAGGGCCGCTGAGCCCTACGGGGGCCACAGCAGCGGCCTTGACTGAAGTCGGGTCCGCCGACAAGTGTTCCCAAACAATGGTCCATCCTGCGCCGTTCATCCGGAAGTCCTCTGTGTGAGTTGCACAGAGAGGGAGGGGTCCGGGAAGGGAATCTCGGATTACGGATGCCGCTGCGCGGCGGTCGCAGTCGTCAACGCGACACTTGCCGGACGGGTTCATACCCCATCCTTCCTCGTTCGCTCGAAGGCCGGCTCCCGATCTGGGAAACCCCGGTACGAACTTGTTGGCCCCCAGCGTAGGCGGCTTCGTGCGGCCACGCGGCGGCTGGGTGCAGAGACGAACCGGTTGACGCCGGCCCGGAAGGCAAGCAGCCGACGCGGCACCTGCAGCCCTCCATCCCCCTGAAGACCAGAGCCGAGTACGACCTGCTCCCCTCCGCGGTACGGACGCAACCTCTGCCGTCAGCGCTCCACCAGGCTTTTTGGAGTTGCATCCCTGGTATTCGAAGCTGCTCAGTCGCCCTTTCAAGGCGGCAGCACGGGCTCGAATCCCGTTGGGGGTGCCAGCCCGCGGGACGTCAGCCATGCCTTCGCTCGTCTCGGTGAGGCCTGCGCGAGCCATGCGTCTTGAACCACCTCAGCCAGCTCGTCGCGGGTCATCTCGCCGAGCCTGCTGGCCCTCACCAGAACAGACGGATGACCGCTGAAGTGAGGGGTTGTGAAGAACGGTGACGACGGATCCTGGATGAGCGCCTCCTTGTCGGCCTCCGAGGCGACCCAGAAGATGATCACATCCTGGTAGCGCTCGCCGGTGTCGGGGTCGACGGCGTCGGGGCGTGGATTGCGGAAGTAGACAAACGACTTCCCCCCCACCTGGTACACCGGGCTCTCTGTCCGGCCGTGGTGGACGACGGTGACGTGGGGCATGCCCAGAGCGAGCTCGTGGACGTCGTCCACCCCTGCCATCTTGGGTCGTTTTGGCACCGCGAGAAGGCTAGGTCCCGGCGGGGCATAGACTTCGCGGGTCATTCAGGGACTCAGATCTGAAATCGGGTAAGGAATCTTGGAGTGACTGTCGCGTCCCCCCCGCGCAGATTTGACCACGACGCCTTCGTCCACGACACCGACGAGGGATATGTCGCGGCCCTGGTGCCTCTGCTCCACGGCGCACTCGAGAGCGGAGAGGTCGCCGTCGCCGTGGTGTCGTCGCCCAAGGCGTCACTTCTTGCGAAGGCGCTCGGCCACCACGCCGCCCGCGTGGAGTTCGTGAGCGCCGAAAGCTGGTACATGCACCCGGTCGGGACCATCTCCGCCTACGAGGCTCGCCTGAGGGAGACGCCCGCAGGGAGACGGACGGTCCTGATCGGCGAGGTTCAGTTCGGCGACCATCCTGGGGACTGGACGTCGTGGACCCGCTACGAGGCGCTGCTCAACACAGCTCTGTCGACCTACGACGCGAACGTCGTCTGCCCTTACGACCGCAGGAAGTTGCCCCCCGGGGTCGTCGAGGACGCCCTACGAACCCATCCCTTCGTGGTCGACGGTGCCGGCCGCCACGCCAGCTACGCCTACAGCGAACCAGACCTGATCCTCTCGTCGTTGCCCGCCACCGTGGAGGTCCCCGAGCGCGCGCCGGACTTCGAGATGCCCCTCTCCCGTTCCCTGCGCGATGCGAGACGGCTGTTCTCGGCCGTCACGGTGTCCGCCGGATTCGATCCTGACCGCACCGAAGAGTTGACGCTGGCCGTCAACGAGATCGCCACCAACGCACTCACACATGGCCGGGGCCCCGGCCTGATGCAGTTGTGGGCGGACCCTACCGGGCTCACTTGCGTCGTCAGCGACCACGGAGCTGGTGCGGAGCCGCAGGTCGGCTTCCAGCCACCCCCTCTGGGTTCGACGTCCGGCTATGGCCTGTGGCTGAGCCGCAGGATCTTCGACCGCGTCGATACCGTCGTCGAAGATGACGGTTTCCGGGTTGCTCTTTTCGCCTCTCCGACGGGGCAGTCGGCTCGAGAGCGTGCGTAGCGAGACGGTAGGTATCACGACCGGCTCCAAGCCGGGAGTCTTCGAGATCACCGCCGACTGTGAGCGCTTCTTGTCATCGGCCGGTGCGGACGATGGCATGCTCAACGTGTTCGTGCCGCACGCGACCGCCGGGTTGGCCCTGATCGAGACCGGTGCCGGCAGTGATGGCGACCTCCTCGAGCTGCTCGACACCCTCTTGCCGGCCGACGAGCGGTGGCGTCACCGCCACGGCTCGCCGGGCCACGGAAGGGACCACGTCCTGCCCGCTCTCGTCGCCCCGTCGATCACGATCCCGGTGCTCGCCGGTCGGATGCAACTGGGCACATGGCAATCCGTCTGCCTCGTGGACACCAACCCCGACAATCACAGTCGCACGGTTCGGTTCAGCTTCCTGCAAGGGTGACTTCGAGTCCCCGCTCACACGGGCGCAGGGGTAAAACGCGCCAACGGCCTGTCTTATCGACCTCTTCCTCGAACGACAGCCGCTCCGGCAGAGAAGCGTGCAGGACCGCAACCGACCCACCCTCTCCGCCGGCGCCGTTCACCTTCCAACCGATAGCTCCTGCGGACCGGGCCAGATCGATCACTCCGCCGGCCGCCGCCCCAACTGTCTGGGAGTGCAATTCCCGCTGGGCTCGCGTGTTGTCCCTCATCGCTGACGCGAGCGCGTCGAGATCCCGGTTCAAAACGGCCTCGCGCGCCGCTTCGGCCGCGTCTCGTAACCGGTCGAGCGCGGCCCTGTCGCCGGAGGCGATCACCTCACGGTGAACCGCAGACGAAACGTGGGGCGCACCGAGGAACACCGTGCTCAACAAGTCGCTCAACTCCGGCCAGCCCGGCAACGGCTCGACGTCCGCGTCGGGATAGCGCTCGACTGTGATGTAGCTGATCCCGCCGAACGCGGCGGACAGCTGGTCCTGCACTCCGCACTCATCGCCGAGCACCTCGGACTCCAGCCGGTGGGCCGCCCGCGCGACCAGCTCAGGGGCCGGTTCGTCGCCTCGCAGCGTGAGGAGCGCCCC
The DNA here is from genome assembly GCA_035533095.1 of Acidimicrobiales bacterium. Taxonomy (NCBI): domain Bacteria; kingdom Bacillati; phylum Actinomycetota; class Acidimicrobiia; order Acidimicrobiales; species Acidimicrobiales bacterium. The sequence goes on from DATLUM010000044.1 coordinate 11,594, forward strand.
GATCAACGCGACCGCAACCGCTGACGACGTTCCGAGGGCGCTGCCGGCAGGGGCCCCGGAGGACACGAGAACGTCAAGAGCGACCCCGGCCGGGTACTCGTTCAGCGCGGCCTCGATGAGCCGGTTACCAGCACGGCCCGTTGATGCACCGGCCCGTGTCAGCGCCACCTCGATGCCCGGCGACACCGCGACGTTGAGGACACGCCCGGGGCCGCCGAACCAGGTGTCGGTCCACCCGCCGATGTCACAGGTGCGCACGGGAGCCGACGCGCGCGCGAGGGGTGGGGCGGGGCTACTCGTCGGCAACCTTGCGGAGGGTGTTGCGGTCGGTGTGGTGCATCTCGTCGCCACCGAGCATCTCGAGCCTCACGACGGTGTCCGACTCGTACTTCCAGGTTCCGTCGTCGAGGACAGTCACCGTGCATTCGTAATGGCGGGTGCTTGCACGGGAGGCGAGGTAGACGTTCTCGAGGATGCCGTAGGTCGCCACGCCCGGATCTGCTTGAAGGGTGAAAGACTTCGCGTCCGCTTCGCACGCCGCTCCTGCGATGAGGACCGCACCGCGCGGAACCATGAAACAGCGCATCACCTGCCCGTCGGCAGCGTCCCACAGCCAGTAGCCGACCTCCGTGTGGAACGGGTTCTGGTCCTCCTCGCCGTGGCGCCACGCCGCCATGCGGTAATCGAGGCCGTAGAGGCTCTGCTTGCCGTTGTCGACCGGACCGAACGGCTTCAACTGAACCTTCTCGAGGTATCGCGTCTCGCCGATCGAGCCATTGACGTTGTGGTAGGAAACATCGAGCCCGTCGGTGCCTTCCCAGGTTCCGGCGAGCGCTGCAAGAGGGCCCCATTCGTTCATGCCGCCAAACGTAGATGCTCCCGCAGCGCGTCGACGAAAGCATGTGCAGCCGGCGAGAAAGGCCGGTCCCGCCTGGACGCGAGTCCGATGGTCCGCCGGAGCGCCGCGTTTCTGAACCTGACGGCGACCAGTGGACCGGTTCCGCCGACGACCGATTCGGGCACCACGGCAGCCCCCACCCCGGCCGCGGCGAGCGCCAGCGCACCGTCCATCTCCAAGCCCTGCATCACCAGCGTCGGGGCGAACCCGGCTAGGCGGCAGGCCTCGAGGGTCGCCTCCCGCAGGTCGTAACCGTCTTTGAACATGACGAGGGGGATCTGCTCGAGGTCGGCCACCCGAACGCTGCGCCGCTGTGCCAACACATGGCCCTGGTGCACGGCGAGCACCAGCTCCTCTTGCTTCAGCTCGGTCGTCTCCACCCAGGGCCGGTCGACCGGGAGGATGACCACTGCCAGGTCCATCTCACCTTTTTCCAGACGATCGACGAGATCCTGCGATCCTGCTTCGTGCAGCGTCAGGTCCAGCCCCGGGTGGGTCGCATGAAAGGCCGCAAGCACCGGTGGGAGCAGGTTGGTCGTGAGGCTCGGCGTCGATCCGAGCGCCAGGCGACCTCGCCGCAGGCCGAGGAGGTCGCGCACGGCGGCGGTGCCCGCCTCGCAGTCGGCCAGGACCTGGCGCGCCCACGGCAGGAAGACCTCGCCTGCTCCGGTGAGGGTCACCTCGGTGCGCTCCCTGTGGAACAGGGCGGCGCCCAGCTCCTGCTCCAGCGCGGCGATAGCGCTGCTGACCGAGGGCTGCGCAACGTGCAACCGGGTGGCGGCCCGGGTGAAGCGTCGCTCCTCGGCCACGCACACCATGTAGCGCAGCTGGTTCAGTTGCACCCCCTAGTTATAGCTGACGCCTATAGCTGGCAGAGGAAACGGGTCCTTTACCTGTAGCCGCCCTGGCCTTACCGTAACTCTGTTCTACCGGCACACAACGAGAGGAACCGATGGCAGCTCCCGTAGCGCCCCCACCGGCTTCGCCCACCCCGCTCAAGGCCCGAGCCGCGATCGCCGCTCGGACGCTGCGCACGGACCGCTGGTGGGTCTCCCCACTCATGTCGGGAGCGGTGCTCTTCTCCTTCATCGTGTACGCGACCTGGGCGGCACTGCAGAACTCCGACTACTTTTCCCGGCCCTACATATCGCCGCTGTACTCGCCGTGCATCGCCAGCCTGTGCAACCATGCCAGGTCTGGCGCACAGCACAACATCCACGTGCCCAACGTCGGCATCGTCGGAACGTGGTGGCCGTACTCGGCGGCGATCCTCATCCTCGCCTTCCCCGGCCTGTTCAGGGCCACGTGCTACTACTACCGAAAGGCGTACTACCGGTCGTTCCTGCTGTCGCCGCCGGGCTGTGCCGTCGCCGAGCCGCGCAAGAAGTACACCGGCGAGAGTCGTTTCCCGCTGATCCTGCAGAACGTCCACCGGTACTTCTTCTACATCGCGGTCCTTTTCGCAGCGATCAACGCCTACGACGCAGTAGTGGCGTTCCGGGACACACACGACCGGTGGGGGCACATGGGCTTCGGCACCGTCGTGCTCGTCGCCAACGCGGTGATGCTCACCCTCTACACAGTGTCGTGCCACTCCTGCCGGCACATTATCGGCGGCCGGTTGAAGCACTTCTCGAGGCACCCGCTCCGCTTCCGCATGTGGGGTTGGGTGTCCGCGCTCAATCGCAGGCACATGGAACTGGCATGGATAAGCCTCGTCGTCGTCGCCCTGGCGGACGTTTACGTACGCCTGGTCGCCAGCGGCACCATCACCGATCCGAGGTTTTTCTGATGAACGAGATCGAACGCCACTCCTACGACGTCGTCGTCATAGGCGCCGGCGGCTCCGGCCTGAGAGCGGCTATCGCGGCGCACGACGCCGGAGCCAAGACGGCCGTCATCTGCAAGAGCCTGCTCGGCAAGGCACACACCGTGATGGCCGAAGGCGGGATCGCCGCGGCCATGGGCAACCTCTACCCGGAGGACAACTGGCAGGTCCACTTCCGGGACACCATGCGCGGCGGGAAGCTTCTCAACCACTGGCGCATGGCGGAGCTGCACGCAAAGGAGGCACCCGAGCGGGTCTGGGAGCTCGAGCAGTGGGGGGCGCTGTTCGACCGCACACCGGACGGGTTGATCAGCCAGCGCGACTTCGGAGGCCACCGCTACGCCCGCCTCGCCCACGTCGGCGACCGCACGGGGCTCGAGATGATCCGGACCCTCCAGCAGCGGACCGTTTCGCTCGGGGTAGACGTGTTCATGGAGTGCACGGTCACCCACCTGCTCAAAGAAGGTGACCGGATGTCGGGAGCGTTCGGGTACTGGAGGGAGTCCGGCCGCTTCGTGCTGTTCGAGGCGCCTGCGGTCGTCCTTGCGACAGGCGGCATCGGAAAGTCCTGGAAGGTCACCTCCAACTCGTGGGAGTACACCGGCGACGGCCACGCCCTGGCGCTGCGTGCGGGGGCCGGCCTGATCAACATGGAGTTCGTCCAGTTCCACCCGACCGGCATGGTGTGGCCGCCGTCGGTGCGGGGGATCCTGGTCACCGAATCGGTCCGCGGCGACGGGGGCATCCTGCGCAACTCCGAGGGCCGGCGCTTCATGTTCGACTACATCCCCGAGTTCTTCAAGGCGGAGACCGCTGACACCGAGGAGGAAGCGGACCGCTGGTACACCGACAAGCGCAACAACCGCCGCCCGCCGGAGCTGCTGCCTCGTGACGAGGTCGCCCGCGCTATCAACACGGAGATCAAGGCCGGCCGCGGTTCACCCCACGGAGGGGTCTTCCTCGACATCGCCAGCCGGCGTAGCCCCGAGTACATCAAGAAGCGGCTCCCCTCGATGTACCACCAGTTCATGGAGCTCGCCGAGGTGGACATCACCAAGGAGCCGATGGAGATCGGCCCCACCTGCCACTACGTGATGGGCGGCGTCGAGGTCGACCCGGACAGCGCGATGTCCAAGGTGCCGGGTCTGTTCGCCGCGGGAGAGGTCGCCGGCGGCATGCACGGGGCCAACCGGCTCGGGGGCAACTCGCTGGGCGACCTCCTGGTCTTCGGCAAGCGCGCCGGCGAGTACGCTGCCGACTACGTCCGTGAGCTGTCGGGGAGTCGCCCGCTGGTATCGGACTCCGACGTGGACGTCGCTGCAGCGGCGGCGCTCGCTCCATTCGGAAGCGAAGGCGGCGAGAACCCCTACACGGTCCACCAGGCGCTCCAAGGGGTCATGCAGGACCTCGTCGGCATCATCCGCAACGAGCAGGAGCTCACCTCCGCGCTCGAAAGGATCCGTTCGCTGGAGGAACGGGTGAGTTCCGTCAGCGTCGAGGGCCACCGCCAGTACAACCCGGGATGGCATCTCGCTATCGACCTTCACAACATGTTGCTGGTCTCGGAGTCGGTCGCGCGAGCGGCGCTCGAGCGCAAGGAGAGCCGTGGCGGCCATACCCGCGACGACTACCCCATGACCGACTACGACTTCTGGGGCAAGCTCAACCTCATCGTCGAGCTGGATGGTAGCGGCCGCCCGGCCGTGAAGCAGCAACCCCTTCCCGTTCCCCCGCCAGAGCTGGCGGCTCTCTTGGAGGACGAGCATTGACCTACGACCTGAAGATGCGTATCTGGAGAGGGGACCCCGCCGGAGGCGAGTTGGTCGACTACACGGTTCCCGTCGACGACGGGGAGGTCGTCCTCGACGCCGTGCATCACGTGCAGGCGATACACGCCGGCGACCTGTCCGTCCGCTGGAACTGCAAGGCGGGCAAGTGTGGCTCGTGCTCCGCCGAGATCAACGGTCGCCCCCGGCTCATGTGCATGACGCGGTTGTCGACCTTCGATCCTGACGAGACCATCACGATCACCCCCATGCGTGCGTTCCCGGTGATCCGTGACCTCGTGACCGACGTGAGCTTCAACTACGTGAAGGCCGCGCAGGTACCCGCCTTCACGCCGAAGGAGGACCAGCCGCAAGCACCTTTCCGGATGCAGCAGGTCGATGTCGAGCGGTCGCAGGAGTTCCGCAAGTGCATCGAGTGCTTCTTGTGCCAGAACGTCTGCCACGTGATCCGCGACCACGAGGAAAACAAGGAGGCCTTCTCCGGCCCCCGCTTCTTCCTCCGATACGCCGAACTGGACATGCACCCCAACGACGCCCTCGACCGGCGTGCCCTCGCGCAGGACGGGCGGGGCCTCGGGATGTGCAACATCACCAAGTGCTGCACCGAGGTCTGCCCGGAGCACATCAAGATCACGGACAATGCCATCATCCCGATGAAGGAGCGGGTCGCCGACATCAAGTACGACCCGATCCGGTTCCTGGGAAGGCGCAACAAGGCCCGCAAGGAGTAGGACGCCCTCCGCAGGCTTCCGGCCCCGTTGCTAGGATGCTCCCTCGCCCCTTGCGGCGACGCCGGAAACCCGGCGAAGCAAGGTCCTGTGGTGCAGTTTGGAGTGCACGCCGGCCTGTCAAGCCGGAGGCCGCGGGTTCAAATCCCGTCAGGACCGCGGTCGGATAGCTCAGCTGGTAGAGCGCGCGCCTGAAAAGCGCGAGGTCCGCGGATCGACACCGCGTCCGACCACTCGAAAAGGCCCTTCTCAGGGGCCTTTTCTCGCGTCGAAGGGGCCATGCTTGCTCCTTCCCTGGATCTGGTAGCGATTGCGGCGACCGTCTTACTCCTTGACTACATATCCCGCATCGGTCAGGTCAGCGACGATCCCGCACCACTACATTTGAGGTTCAATACTAGAAATGACTTGCTAGTTTTATCGAACAGGTGTACGGTGACTGGTGAGGCCCGCCGGGCCACCAAGACCAGGAAGAGAGTTCCACCATGGGTATCGTCACCAGCATGTTGCTGATAGCCGTCGGCGCGATCATGCGCTTCGCGGTGACCGTGCAAGGACACGGGTTCAACGTCCATACCACCGGTATCGTGCTGATGATCGTCGGTGCCGTCGGAGCGGTGCTCTCGATCGCGTTCTGGGCGAGTTGGGGCGGCTTCGGCCACTACGGACATCGCGGGACGCTCGTCGCGAGTCAACGCACCGCCATGGCCGGACCGGCCGCACCTATTCAACCGACCGAGACAGAAGTCCGGTAATCACAGGGTCCCCGCGCCGCCCAAACGGCCGCGGGGACCCGAACGTGCCAGCACCCAAGGCGTGCCGACTCAGGGGGATCGGCTGAAACCCTCCGCACCCCGCCTGAAAGGCGCGAGGTCGCGGATCGACACCGCGTCCGACCACCAAAGAAGTCCCTGTTAAAGGGGTACTTCGGTAGCCACGGGGAACGCAATGCCGGACTGGTACGGCTCGAAGGCCGCGTCGACCCGAGTAGCGGACCAGCGGGTGACGAAGGAGAACCGGTCGGTGCGTACCACGCCGTGGCGCCATTCGACCGGTACGGAGCTCGAATAGGCGAGGCGCTCGATGCCCAGGGCGGGGGTGCGGGCGCCAACGCCGAGTAGCTGACGCTGCTCGGCGTTGGGCAGGACAGGATGGAATCGCTCCCATCCCGAGTCGATGCGGACCCGACAGCGCTCCTGCAGCTCGCGGTAGAGGGCGGTGTGCCCGAAATCGACTTGCAACAGGGGACGGGCCAGCCGGGCCGGCATCCAAGAGCAGTCCAAGACGATTGGCTGCTCGTCGGCGAGTCGGAGCCGTTCCAGATATATAAGGGGGTCGTCGGGGTCGCAGCCGAGCACGTTCGCGGCTTGTTCGTCTCGGCGTTCCTCCAGATGCCGCACGATGCTCCGCTGCACGAAGCCCTGTTCTTCCACTGAGCGGAAAAGGCTGTAAAGGGTACCAAGGGGTTGCTCGATGACCGGCTGGCGTACGAACGTTCCCCGCCCCCGGCCCCGTTCGACGACACCTTCGCTGTGCAGGTGGCGGACCGCCTCGCGCACGGTGTGCCGACTGACCGCGTAGTGCGCGGCGAGCTCGTTGTCCCCCGGGAAGCGGGGGGCGAACTCCCCCTCCGCGAGGCGCCGGCGAAGATCGTCCAGGACCTGGGCCCACAGAGGCATCGGGCTAGCGCGGTCGAGAGCCACCTTTCAAGTATGCGGCCGGTTCTCGTTTCGCATCTACGTCGAGACGATGGGTACCCCGATCGGAGAGCTTGACCCATGTCGCCCCCGGAAGTTGAATGTACGTACTTATGTACTTTGGCCTTGGAAGCCGCAGGGAAGGAGACCCAAGGGAAGACCGGCCAGGGTGACCCTTCACGTGGTAACCATCGAGACTCCCGCCCTGGGCGATAGGAGCTATCTGGCCCACGACGGGGAAGCGGGAGTGCTGATCGATCCCCAGCGGGATCTCGACCGGGCCCTCGCCGCGGCGGAGTCGGCCCGTGTGAGGGTGACCCACGTCCTCGAGACCCACATTCACAACGACTACGTCACCGGCGGGCTGGCCCTCGCCGAGGAACTCGGCGCGTCGTACGTGGTCGCCGCCGGAGAGGAGGTCGACTTCGACCGGCTGCCGGCCGTCGAAGGCATGCGCTTCCAGTCGGGGAGCCTGGCGATCACCGCCATGCACACCCCCGGCCATACTCCCTACCACCTGTCCTACACGGCGGGCATCGATGGGAGCGAGCCGCAGGCGGTGTTCACCGGGGGCTCCATGCTCTACGGAAGCGTGGGCCGAACCGACCTGGTCGGCCCCGAGCTCACGGAGTCGCTGACCAGGGACCAGTACCACTCGGTTCGTCACCTGGCCCGGGTTCTGCCGCCGGGCACCCAGGTATTCCCCACCCACGGCTTCGGAAGCTTCTGTTCCGCGGTGGAGACCACGGGTACCTCCTCGACCATCGGCGACGAGTGTCGCACCAACATCGCGGTCCGTCTCGACGACGAGGACGTCTTTGTCAAGACCCTGATGGAGGGCCTGGCGGCCTACCCCCGCTACTACGCCCACATGGCCCCCCTCAACCGTCAGGGGCCGGGCGCCGCCGACCTCACCCCGCCCGTGCCCGTCGACGCCTCGGAGCTCCTGCGTCGCATAGACGCCCGGGAATGGGTCGTGGACCTCCGGGATCGGACGGCGTTCGCCCGCCGCCACGTGGCCGGGACGATCTCAGTGGAGCTGGGAGACTCGTTCTCCACTTTCCTCGGCTGGGTCATTGCTTGGAACACCCCGCTCACTCTGATCGCCGACTCACCCCACCAGATCGCCGAGGCCCAGCGGCAGCTGAGCCGGATCGGCATCGACCGCCTTGCCGGCGCCGCCACCGGCGGCATCGGGCAGCTCGCCGGCGGCCTGACCGCCAGCTACCCGGTGGGCCGTTTCGACGACCTCTACAACGGCGGCGACCACGATGGCCGGGTGATCCTGGACGTGCGCCGACCCGACGAGTGGCGGGCCGGGCACCTCTCTGGCGCGATCCACATCCCCTTCTGGGAAATCGAATCCCGGGTCGGCGAGATCCCGGCCGGTGAGGTGTGGGTGTACTGCGCCAGCGGGTTCCGAGCGTCGATCGCCGTGTCGCTGCTCGACCGGGCCGGTCGGCGGGCGGTGCTCATCGACGACGACTGGGCACGGGCCGCCGAGCTGGGCCTGCCCCTGTCCTACCCCGAACGAAGGGGCGCGCCATGAGCACGGTCGCGCGCGAAGCGGTCAGCGAGGCCATCACAGAGTCCCGCCGGCCGGTGTGGGTGAAGGTCCTCGATCAGACCCGCTGTATCGGCTGCCATGCGTGCACGACTGCCTGCAAGAGCGAGAACGAGGTTCCCCTGGGGGTGACCAGGACCTACGTGAAGTCGGTGGAGGTGGGGTCGTTCCCGCAAGTGCGGCGGGCGTTCCAGGTGACCCGGTGCAACCAGTGCGAGGACGCCCCATGCGTGGCTGCCTGCCCGACCGAAGCGATGTACCGCCGTCCAGACGGGATAGTCGATTTCGACAAGAGGATTTGTATCGGCTGCAAGGCGTGCATCGCGGCCTGCCCCTACGACGCCATCTTCATCAATCCGGAGGACCACTCGGCGGAGAAGTGCAACTTCTGCGCCCACCGCCTGGAGGTCGGGTTGGAGCCGGCCTGCGTGACGGTGTGCCCGACCGAGGCGATCCTGGTCGGCGACGTGAACGACCCCACCTCGAAGGTGGCCTCGATCGTCGGCCGCCAGCCCGTCACGGTGCGCCGCCCGGAGAAGGAGACCCGCCCGAAGCTGTTCTACAAGGGCGCCCACCAGGCGACGCTGGACCCGCTGGCCGCCCGCCGGCCCGACGGGGGGCTGTTCGCCTGGTCGACCCAGGGCGACCCCCTCGACCCGACTTTGGTCGTATCCGGCCACCCCGGCCGACCGGCCTCGAGTGCGGCAGCACTGCTGTCATATGACGTCCCCCACCATGCGCCGTGGGGGTGGCCGGTGAGCCTCTACACCTGGACCAAGGGGATAGCGGCAGGGGCCATGCTCGTCCCGCTGATCCTGGCTATCGCGGGGCGCTTGCCGTGGTCGAACGATCTGGCCCAGTGGTCGGCACCGCTGCTCGCCGGAGCCTCCCTCGCCCTGACCGGTCTGCTCCTGATCTGGGACCTCAAGCACCCGAGCCGGTTCTACCTGATCCTCACCCGCCACCACTGGAGCTCCTGGCTGGTCAAGGGCGCGGTGGTGATAGGTGCCTACGCCGCCATCCTGGGCGTCTACCTGCTCGGCTCCATCGTCGGATCGGTGGGGGTGCGCCAGGTACTCACCGGCTTCGCCTTGCCTCTCGGCCTGGCCACCGCCTGCTACACGGCCTACCTGTTCGCCCAGGCCAAGGCCCGCGACCTCTGGCAAAACCCGCTGCTGGTGCCGCACCTGGCCATCCAGGCGGTGCTGGCCGGGTCGGCCGCCATGCTGCCCCTGGCGGAGTGGCAGGCTCCCCATTCGGCCGTGGTCGGCATCGAGGCATTGTTGTGCGGCGCGGCGGCCGCCCACCTGCTGGCGGTCGCCGGGGAAGTCACACTGACCCACCCCACCGCGCACGCCCATCTGGCGACCATGGAGATGATCAGGGGCCGGTTCGCCGGATTCTTCTGGACCGGAGTCGCCGGGGTGGCCGTGGCGGTGGCCGCCCCGTGGATCGGGGTGGCGGCGGTTCCGTTCGCGCTGGTCGGCCTGCTGACACACGAGCACGCGTACGTCCAGGCCGGCCAGTCGGTCCCGTTGGCTTGATCCCCTTGGCTTGATGGAGGTTCCGGTGGTGTCGTCTGGCGAGGTGGATCTGGACCGGCTGGGCGAGCGGGTCTCGGCCGCCCGGGCCGCCGTCGAGTCCAGGGGCGAGACCTTCTACCAAGGGGCCAGCAGGGTGCACCTGGCGGCTTTCCCGCCGAAGGAGCGTTGGGACGACTGGGTGGAGCTGTCCTCGAGGGCCTGGCCGGTCCGGGAGGAGCACCACTACATGTTGGTGCCCACCACCTGCTTCAACTGCGAGTCGGCCTGCGGCCTGCTGGCATACGTGGACAAAGAGACCGGCCGCGTGCGCAAGTTCGAGGGCAACCCGGAGCATCCCGGGTCGCGGGGCCGCAATTGCGCCAAGGGGCCGGCGACCATCAATCAGATCACCGATCCCGATCGCATTTTCTATCCGCTCCGCCGGGTGGGGGCACGGGGGGAGGGCAGGTGGGAGCGCGTCACGTGGGACGAAGCCCTGGACGCCCTGGCGGCGCGGACCCGCGCCGCGCTGGTCGAGGGCCGGCACAACGAGATCATGGTTCACATCGGCCGGCCTGGCGAGGACGGCTTCACCGAGCGGGTGCTGGCGAGCTGGGGGGTCGATGGTCACAACAGCCATACCAATGTGTGCTCGAGCGGCGGGCGGGCCGGCTTTCAGTTCTGGTCGGGTATGGACCGGCCCAGCCCGGACCACGAGAACGCCGAGGTCATCTACCTGATCAGCTCGCATCTGGAGGCCGGCCACTACTTCAACCCGCACGCCCAGCGGATCACCGAGGCCCGTGCCCGCGGCGCGAAGGTGATCGTGCTCGACACCCGCCTGTCCAACACGGCCACTCACGCCGACTACTGGCTGTCCCCGCAGCCGGGTAGCGAGGCGGCCATCAATCTGGCCATCGCCAACCACCTGATCCGCACCGGCCGCTACGACGCCACCTTCGTGCGCCGGTGGTGGAACTGGGAGGAGTACCTACGCGAGTGCCGCCCGGAACTTCCGGCCACCTTCGAGACGTTCCAGTCCATCCTCGCCGAGCTGTACGAGCCCTTCACGTTCGAGTTTGCGGCGCGCGAGTCCGGGATCGACGTGTCAGTGCTGGAGGAGGTGGCCGAGGTGGTGGCCGGCGCCGGCCACCGCTTCTCATGCCACTCGTGGCGATCCGCGGCGGCGGGCAACCTGGGCGGCTGGCAGGTGTCGCGCACCGTGTTCTTCCTGGCCGCCCTGCTCGGGGCGGTGGGCACCGAGGGCGGCACCTTCCCCAACGCCTGGAACAAGTTCGTCCCCCGCCCCATCCACGTGCCTCCTCACCCGAAGATGTGGCAGGACCTGACCTGGCCGCTCGAGTACCCGCTCTCCCAGAACGAGATGTCGTTCCTCCTGCCGCATTTCCTGAAAGACGGCCGGGGGCGGCTCGACACCTACTTCATACGGGTCTACAACCCGGTGTGGACCAACCCCGACGGTCTGTCGTGGATGGAGGTCCTCACCGACGAGGACAAGGTCGGCTGCTTCGTAGCGCTCACCCCCACCTGGAACGAGTCGGCCTACTTCGCCGACTGGATCCTTCCCATGGGGCACGCCTCCGAACGGCACGACACCCATTCCTACGAGCAGTACAACGGCCAGTGGGTCGGATTCCGCCAGCCCGTGCTGCGCGCCGCCCGCCAGCGGGGCGGCGAGACCGTGACCGACACCCGCCAGGTGAACCCCGGAGAGGTATGGGAGGAGAACGAGTTCTGGATCGAGCTGTCGTGGCGCATCGATCCCGACGGCAGCCTCGGCATCCGCCGCTACCACGAGTCGGTCGCCCGGCCCGGCACCAAGCTGACCGTCGATGAGTACTACGGCTGGATGTTCGAACACTCCGTGCCCGGGCTACCCGAGCGGGCCGCAGCGGAAGGGCTGACCCCTCTTGAGTGGATGCGCCGCTACGGGGCATTCGAGATCACCGCCGCGGACGGTCCGGTACACGCAAGGGAGGTGCCGGCTGAGGAACTGGTCGACACCAGCATCTCCCCGACCGGCCGCGTGTACACCGCCACCCCCCAACCGCACAGCCCCAACGTCGTCCCCATGGGTGCGCCGTCACCTGACGACGCGGGCCGCCGGCCCGTCGGGGTCATGGTCGACGGGGTGGCCCGTCGCGGCTTCCCGACCCCCTCGGGCCGGCTGGAGTTCTGGTCGTCCACACTGGCCGCCTGGGGATGGCCCGAGCACGCCCTCCCCGGATACATCAAGAGCCACGTGCACCCCGACCGTCTCGAGCCGGACCAGGTGGTGCTGCTCTCCACCTTCCGGCTACCCACGCAGATCCACACCCGCTCGGCCAACAGCAAATGGCTCGACGAGCTGTCACACACCAACCCGGTGTGGATCCACCCGTCCGACGCGGCCCGCTTCGGCGTGGCCCGCACCGGCGATCTGGTGCGGGTCGAGACCGAGATCGGCTACTTCGTCGCCAAGGCGTGGATCACCGAGGGGATCCGTCCCGGCGTCGTCGCCTGTAGTCACCACATGGGCCGCTGGAAGCTGTCCGGCCAGCCGCTCAACTCCGGGGGTCTCATGGCCACTGTGGCCATCGACCGCTCCGACAGCAGATGGCAGATGCGAACCGAGACCACCGCCGGGCCCTACCCGTCGACCGACGCCGACACCCGGCGAATCTGGTGGTTCGACACCGGCGTGCACCAGAACCTGACATTCCCGGTCCACCCCGACCCGATCTCCGGCATGCACTGCTGGCACCAGGCGGTCAGAGTCCGGCCCGCCGAGCCGTCCGACCGCCACGGCGACATCTCCGTCGACACCGACGCCGCCCGACAGGTGTACAGGCGCTGGCTCGAGTTGGCCCGCCCCGCCGGCGCCGTGTCCCCCGACCACACCCGCCGGCCGGCGTGGTTGATGCGGCCGCTCAAACCTTCGGCCGACGCGTTCGCGATTCCGCAGACTCCCGTGCCGGTGGAGCAGTGACGACCGGCAACTGGGAGCTGTGGCGGGCGCTGGCCGCTGTCGCCGACAATCCGGCGGACGCGCGGACAGCCGCCGGCGCGCTAGGGATACCGGTGCCCGACCCGGCCGAGCACACCGAAGTGTTCGTCCTCAACTGCCCGCCGTACGCGTCGATCCATCTCGGCGCGGAGGGAGGGATCGGCGGCGAGGGGGCCGACCGGGTCGCCGGCTTCTGGAGGGCCATCGGCCTCGACCCGCCGGCCGAACCGGATCACCTCTCGTCTCTCCTCGCCCTCTACGCGCATCTAGGAGAGGCCGGCGCCAGCGTCCGCCATGCCGTGACGGCAGAGGCACTAGCCCACGCCCGCGCCGTGCTGCTCTGGGAACACCTGTGGTCGTGGGTGCCCAACTGGCTCGACTCGGTCACTGATCTCGGCACCGAGACGGTCGGCGGCTGGGCCGAGCTGACGTGTGCTGCCCTCCAGCGTGAGGCACGCTCCCAGCCCCGAGGTCACCTACTCCCCGCCGCCTTGAGGGACGCACCCCCAGCCGTCGAGCCCGGATGCCACACCGAGGACCTGCTCGACGCACTGATCAGTCCGCTCCGAAGCGGCTTCGTCCTGACCCGCACCAGTCTCGCCCGGATCGCCCAACAAGCCGGAGCCGGGTACCGCCTGGGCGAGAGGCGCTTCGCACTGCGGGCCATGCTCGAGCAGGACCGCCGAGCCATCCTCACCGGGCTAGGCACCGAAGCCGGCCGCTGGTCAGCCCGGCAGGCCCGGCGTCCCACCGACGATCCAGCCACCAAGTGGTGGGCGCGCCGGTCGGCCCACACCGCCGCCATACTTGCCGGCGACTCCGATGACGGAACCACACCCGCGTTGGCCCAGGACTACAGGAACGAGTCCATCCCGACCACCGGCCCGTTCAGCGCCGTGCTGGCCGTCGACCCACGGAATGGCGCTGCGCCGCGGTTGAAGACTCCACCGTCGGCAGCCACAAGCCAGTAGCCGTCTCCGCTCGGGGTCGGGATCATACCGACCACCGGCGCGTTGAGATGCATCCCGGCCAGCGACCCGTAGAACGCGGCGCCCCCGAAGGCGAACACACCACCACCGGCCGCCACGAGCGAGTAGCCGTCACCGGTCGGGGTAGAGGCCATGCCCACGACCGGGGCGTTCAGATTCCTTCCGGCAAGCGACCCGTAGAACGCAGCGCCCCCGAAAGTGAACACCCCACCATCCGCCGCGACCAGCCAGTAGCCACCAGACACCGGATCCTCGACCATGCCCACCACCGGTGCGTTCAGATGCCTACCCGCCAGAGACCCGTAGAACGCAACGCCCCCGAAAGCGAACACCCCACCATCCGCCGCGACCAGCCAGTAGCCACCGGACACCGGATCCTCGACCATGCCCACCACCGGTGCGTTCAGATGCCTACCCGCCAGAGACCCGTAGAACGCAGCGCTCCCGAAAGTGAACACCCCACCATCGGCTCCCGCCAGCAGGTAGCTCACGGGGTTGGCGGGTGTCTGCACTTTCAAGCTGTCGAGCGAGTACCAACCCTCGGACGGGTATTTCGTCCAACCGGTCTCGCAATCATCGCCTGTCGTGGACTCTTCGGCTGCCAATGGGCGATATCGGACGCGGAAGAGCATCGCCCCGCTCGCGAGTTGCCGGACATCGGTACGCACGAGAAGCGCTTCACCATCAAGCTTGGCCTCGCCGACCGCATGCGCGGTGATTGCTCCTTCTGGGTAGGTCATCCCACAGTTGCCGTTCGAGGGCTGACCCGGTATGTGCTGCCACACCCGGCACCAATCTGTCACTACCAACCTCTGCGCACCGACATTGAAGATGAGTGTGCCGGACCCCCGTCCTGAAGCGTCTGTCGTGATAGCGAGGAAGTACCCCGGCACGGAAGGTCCGTTGGCCTGAGCCACGACTTCGAGATTGGGGTCGCTGCGGCCGTTGCACATCTCTGGCAGCTCTGCAGCGTTCGCGGATCTCAATACAGTTGGTGCCACCGGAATCAGCCCTAATGCGATGGCCATCATCGTGGCGATGACTGCGATGACCTTGATCCTCATAACTCCTCCAGGCTCGAATGCCAGCCGTCTTGAGTCCGATCGAACTCTCCGGCGAGCTCTCTGGCATAGAGGCGTTGGTCCTCCACCGGTCCAGGACTGCTTCGTATGTGACTTTCGGCCCTGCCTCTCGCGACAGCGGCTCCGACCGCTCGGACCCCTCCGCGGACGAAAAGGGCTGCCTAGCCGGCAGCGGCGGTTGACGCAGTGGTCCCGGGCAAGCCGGGGCTCCACTTCATCGTCCCCAGGTCCAGCCCGCAGACCCCGTCCCCGATCCCGTTTGCGGCCACCCAGCTGGCGACGTACATGGGGTAGGCCGGATCGCCGGGATTTTCGAGGTTCCAGCCGGCAGGGTTGTACGCGGTGTACCCGTTCAGCGTCGGGATTCCCAACTCCTGCGAGATGAGCATGGCGTCGATCTGGTACTCGAAGAAGGGCCCGTTCGCCCGGCTGGCGTCGGTGACATAGAAGCTGCGGCAACGCGGGCCAGGAGACCTCACCCAGCGGAGGAGGGCGACCTGCTGGGGCCGGTTCACTTGTGAGACCGGCGTGGTGTTGACCTGCTCGATCACGGCGAACGCCAGCACGGCGGTGACGGCAACGCGAAGGAGGGCCGTGTGCCGAGCGCCACGCAGCTTCGCTGTACGCACTTTCGCTGCTACCTCTGTTGCCGACGCCACGATGACCAGTGCAGCCACCAGACTGGTCACGAGCTCGAGCCGGTCGATGGCGCGGATCGGGGTCGCGCCGGGCAGGTGCCAGATGAACGCCCACGGCGTCGCGAAACGGGTCCGCAGGGGCAGGACGCACAGCACGACCGCGGTCACCGCGAGCACAACCGCCGTTACGGCGCGCGCCTCTCCTGCCGCGCTCCGGGTTACGAGTAGCCGGAGGCCTGCAAGCCCGCCGGCCACGACCAGCAGCATCACAAAGGGGGTCACCGCGTAGCTCACCTCGCTCGCGACGACCATGGACGGGTCGAAGTGCTGGAGCAACCGGCTCCAGACGAGGTTCCCGCCACCCACGTTGACGACGTCGCGCATCCGGCCGCCGTAGCCGATGATCTGGGCGTATGTCAGGTGATGGCCGCGCGTCGGCCAGTAGACGATCAGGAACGGGACGATGCCGAGCGCGAATCCGACCCCTGCGCCGACCAGGGCTCTTAGCGACTCGCCGGCGGCCCGCACGGTCCGGCGGCCCCGGCCGCAGACCACGAGCACGACGAGCGCGACCGCGCCGGCAAGGGCCGCGAACCACGATATGTAGTAGGTGCTGAGGAACAGCAGCGCGGCGAGGAGCCCACACGATCCTCCGAGCAGCAAGGACCGAGTCGGGCGGGCCGACCTCGACCTAAAGGCGAGGGCCCCCAGCAGAAGCACGAGCGGCACGAAGTAGATACCGCTGAACTGGAACGACCCGGCGTGCAGGAACAGGTCGTTCGCGAAGGTGAACACGAGAGCACCCGCGAGGGCGATGAGCCGGGGGGCACCGAGCGCGACGCGGACGAGACATACGAAGGAGACGAAGCCCACGAGGCTCAGGGCCACGATGGTGAGCTGCATCGCGAGGAACGGATCGCAGCCGAGCTCACGGAACGGCGCGTAGAAGACCTCGTAGAGCAAGAACGTGTCGCTCCAGCCGAGGAGACCCTTGACCGGGTGGAAGAAATGCGGGGACAGCCAGGACGACCGCCCGTGCATGACACCGAACCAGTGCTCGCAGATGTATATGGCCAGGCGCGCATCGCCGTCGTTGCCCATCATCTTGTCGAAGCCGCTGCCGAGCTGCTGGCGGAAGAACATCGCCGCACCGGCCACCCAGACGGAGAGGGTGAGGGCGGCGTCGAGGGCGAATGGCAGCCCCGCCCCGCGGCGCCCTGGAGCGATGGGCGGGTCTTCCACCGGTAGGGCGGGAGCGGAGGTGGCCATGATGGCCACCTCGGTCTGGCTCATCGGCCCCGTGGCACCCGGGTCAGGCGACCCCACAGGGCGGAGTAGCGGAGGATGCACCGTGCGGCGTGGATCCCGTCCCGCCACCCGATCTTCTTGCCCTCCGCATACGTCCTGCCCGCGTAGCTGATGCCCACCTCATAGATCCGCCATCCGCCCTTGGCCACCTTGGCGGTGATCTCCGGTTCGATCCCGAAGCGGTTCTCGCGAAGGTCGAGACCTTGGACGACCTCGCGCCGGAACGCCTTGTAACAGGTCTCCATGTCCGTGAGGTTGAGGTTCGTGAACGCGTTCGACGCCGTCGTGAGGATCCGGTTGCCCATCGAGTGCCAGAAATAGAGCACCCGGTGCGGGCGGTCGGTGATGAACCGGGACCCGAACACGACGTCCGCCTTGCCGTCGATCAGGGGTTCGAGCATCCGCCCGTATTCGGTGGGGTCGTATTCGAGGTCCGCGTCCTGGATGATGACGAAGTCGGAGTTGGCCTCCTGGAACCCGCGTCTCAGAGCGGCGCCCTTGCCCATGTTGCGGGGCTGCACGAAGACCCTCACCCGCGGATCGGCTACCGAGCCGACAGCTGCCAGGGTCCCGTCGGACGAGCCGTCGTCGACGACTATGACCTCCCCGACCCAGGGAGATTCGAGGACGCGGACCAGGAGCTCCTTGACCGTCGCTTCCTCGTTGTAGCAGGGCACAACGACGGATAGGCACCGTGTGGCTTCCCCGCCCACTGCCCCCTCCATTTCCATGACGAGCCGGGATTTTAGAGCCCCGGGATCCCCGGCGCCGGGCATCTCAATGTTCAGGCCGGGGAGTGCTCGTGGAGCCGCAGGCCCGGGGTTTTTTCGCCGGTACCCGTCGGCGACGACCACCCCCGGAGCAGGTTCTCCGCCGCTTGGCGCGGGACGGGCGGAGAGAAGAGGAACCCCTGACCGTGCTCGCACCCGAGGGACCTGAGCCTTTGCATCTGGTCTTCCCGCTCGATCCCTTCGGCTATGACCTCCAGGCCCAGGCTGTGCGCAAGGGCAATCGTCGTCCGGACGATGACCTCACCTTCTTCGGCTGTCAGGGCCGCTACGAAGCTCTGGTCGATCTTCAAGGCGTTCACCGGGAACTGGTGGAGCGAGGCCAGGGACGAATAGCCGGTGCCGAAATCGTCCAGCTCCAGCCCGACCCCGGTCGAGCAGACCTCGGACACGATCCGTGCAATCCTCTCCGGTTCGCGCATGAGTGTGCCCTCGGTGATCTCGAGGCGCACCACGCTGCCCGGCAAGCCGGTCGCCGCGATCACGTCGATGACGTCTTCGGGGAACCGGGGGTCGTCGAGCTGGCGGCCCGAGACGTTCACGCTCATACGGACGTCGGGGCCGACGAGACGATCGGTGCGCCACGCGGCGAGCGTGCCCAAGGCGGTGCGCAGGACATGCAACCCGAGGGGCGTGATGAGTCCCGTCTCCTCGGCGATCGGAATGAACTCCGACGGCGACAACGCCGGCCAACCCTCGGGCCATCGGGCGAGCGCCTCGAAACCGTGGATCCGGCCAGAAGCCAGGTCCAGCACCGGCTGGTAGTAGACCTCGATCAGGCCCCGTTCGATGACCTCGCGGAGGTCGTTCTGCCTCAACAGCCGATCGGAGATACGGCGGTGCATGCTGTCGTGGTAGACCATGCAGCCGCCGCGGTCGCGGTGCTTGGCCTCGTACATCGCGATGTCGGCGTTGCGGATCAGGTCCGATGCAGAGATGTCCGGCTCCGGGACTCCGATCCCGATGCTTGCGGTCACGAAGAGCCGGTGGCCGTCGATGTTGAACGGGCCCCGCAGGATCTCGTTGATCCGGGCGGCCACCTCCAGAGCTCTGGCTTCCAGGTTCGCCGAAGGGCGCCCGTCGAGGAGGATCGTGAACTCGTCTCCTGCCATGCGGGCGACCGTGTCCTCTGGTTCGATCTCGCTCACTATCCGGGCCGCTAGCGCTATCAGCAGCCAGTCTCCCACGGTGTGGCTGAAGGTGTCGTTGACGAGCTTGAAGCGGTCGATGTCCAAGAAGAGGACCGCGCAACCCCTGGAAGGCTCCCGGCGGAAGCTCATCATCGAACGCTCGACGCGGTCGATGAACAGTGCGCGGTTGGGAAGCCCCGTCAAAGTGTCGTGGAGGGCGTCGTGTTGGAGTTGCCGCTCCGTCCGGCGCGAGATCGTTATGTCGGAGAGGCTCCCTGCCATCCGTGTCGGCTCGCCGGCACTGTCGCGAACCGCCATCCCTCTCGTGAGCACCCACCTCCAGGTGCCGTCTGCGTGGCGGATGCGATGCTTGGACTGCAGAAGAGACGTCCGCCCGCTGAGGTGGGCTTCTATGGCGAGACGGAGGCCGGGCAGGTCGTCCTCGTGCACAAGGTCGAACCACGTATCGGGGACCCCGGCCTCGACGAGCCTCGCGTCCTCGTCGAGCCCGAGCAATGCCTGCCACCTCGGGGAGTAGTAGACGAGGTCGGTCCCGAGGTCCCAGTCCCAGATTCCGTCGTTGACGGCGCAGGCGGCGAGCGCATACCTCTCCTCGCTCACCGCCAGGTCCCGAAGCGCCCGGTGATGGTTGATGGCGTAGCGGAGCGCGCGCTCGAGTGAATAGGGGTTCAGCTCCTGCTTGAGCATGAAGTCGGTCACGCCGAGCGCCGACGCTTCGAGGTCGATCTCGTAGTCGGCTTGGCCCGTCAGCACTATGACCGGGGCCTTCGGTCGGGACGCAAAGCCCTGTCTGACCAGGTCGAGGCCGTTGCGCGACCCGAGCCGGTAGTCGATGAGGTAGACGTCGTGGCGGGCATCGGCGATCGCCTCGAGCGCACCTTCGTAGTCCGAGCACCATTCGACCTTGAACCTGGCACGCTCCTGACGTTCGAGCAGGTCGCGGGTGATCAGGAAGTCGTCTTCGTCGTCTTCGACCAGGAGGACCTGGACAGCCTCGGGGCGGTTTTGCATCACCGCTCTCCGTGCGAGAGGTGTCTGGGTTCGGGAAGCTCGACGAGCTCGAACCAGTACCGCTGCCAAGTCTTCATGACCTCGACCAGCCCGGCGAAGGTCACCGGCTTCGTGATGAACGAGCTCACGCCCAGGTCGTAGGTCTTGAAGACGTCCTCCTCGTCCTTGGAGGTCGTCAGAACCACCACGGGTATCGACCGCAGCGACTCGTCGGCCTTGATCTCCGCCAGGGCTTCGCGGCCGTCCTTTTTCGGCATGTTCAAGTCGAGGAGGATGATGCCGGGCCTGGGCGCGCTAGATGGGTCGCCCGCGTACCTTCCTTCGTGGCGCAGGTAGTCCATGAGGTCCTGACCGTCGACTGCGAAGCGCATCTCGTTCGCGAGGTGCGAGCTCTGCAGAGCGTCGCGCGTCAACTCGCGGTCTTCGTCGTCGTCGTCGGCCATGAGGATGACGACCGGGCGCCTTCCGCTACCGGGCATCGGCTGTCACCTCCGAGTGGTTATCCCCGCTCCCTGCGCCGGCAGCAGTGGACACGGCTTCGCCTGGCACGTCGCCACCAACCGGATCCCTCGAGACGTCGAGCGTGAGGTTCTGCCGCTTGTCGCGCTGATGGACGGGGAGGAGGACCGTGAACGTCGATCCGGCGCCCGGCTCGCTGTCGGCTTCGATGGTCCCGCCGTGCCTGTCTGCGATCTTCCTGCACAGGGCGAGGCCGATACCGGTCCCGGAGTACTCGCTGCGGCCGTGGAGGCGCTCGAACACCCGGAATATCCGCAGGCTGTAGCGGGGCTCGAAGCCGATCCCGTTGTCTCTTACCGTGAGGCGGACGATGTCACCCTCGATCTCACCGGAGACGTATATCTCGGGCTGGACCCCCTCCTTGCGAAACTTGACGGCGTTGGACACGAGGTTCTGGAGCAGCTGCTGCATCTGCAGGGCGTCCGCTTCGATCACGGGCAGCTCGTGCAGCCGCACGAGGGCCCCTGCGTCCGCGATCTGGGTCTCGAGGTCCGAGACGACCTCATGCGCCACGTCGCCAAGGTCGACCTGCGTGAAAGGTCGGCCTTGTGTCGACACCCGCGAGAACTTCAACAAGTCCTCGATCAAGCGCTGCATCCGCTCGGCTGCGGCGTTGGCCCGCCGGAGGTACTCCCGTCCCAGCTCCGAAACATGGTCGGATTCCATGACGGCGAGCTGCTCGGTGAAGGTCCGTACCTTCCTCAGCGGCTCCTGCAGGTCGTGCGAGGCGATCGACGCGAACTGATCGAGCTCCTCGTTGGAACGTGCCAACTCGGCCGCCCGGCGCTCCAGCGACGCGTTGGCGTCTACGAGGTCCTGATTGACCCGGGCGAGCTGGAGGTTCACCACGCGCAGCTCGTCCGCTGAGAGAGCGAGGCGCAGGCCAAGGAGGAGCGCGACGATGGCGACGACGGCGAACGCGCCGAAGATGATCCAAGGGACCAACTGGCGCCAGCCGGTGACGGTCGCGAACAAGGGGCCGTCCGGTGAGGAAAGGACGACTCTCCAAGTCGAATTCTTGAGGTGGGCCTGATCAAAGTAGGTTCCTGCCGAGTCGCCGGCGGTGTGCTTCAGCGCCGACGTGGCACCCGGCGCGTTGATCGGGTGCCCCACCTTCGAAGCCGGGTTCGTGGATGCAAGCACGACACCGTTGCCGTCAAGCAGGTAGTTGAAGCTGCCCCTGACGCCCGGAATGTTCTTGAGTTCGCTGTTGACGAACGTGCTGAGTGCCGAAGGGGCGAACCCCGTAACCAGGGTTCTGGTCCCGAAGCCGGTGGGAAAAGACACCGCGAAGTCGATGACGCCTGTCTGCTTGTAAGGCAGGTAGTCGCCGAGGCCATAGAGATGGCCGGACCGTAGGAGAGCGAGGGCAGTAGAAGACGGAAGCTCGCTGCTCGCCTGGGCGTCGAATCCCTGGGAGCTGGCGAGCACCTCGCCGTTCGAATCGAGCAGTACCAGGTAGATGTCCTGCCCCGCTTTGGCGTCGAGGACCTGGTTCGGGACGGTCTGCCCTCCATAGGTCTGCGCGTCCGTCGGTACTTGCTGCTGCACCGTTTGGAAGAGGCTGTCGATGAGCGCGGCTGCCAGCACGGCTCTGTCGTGAACCTGACCCTTGACCTCGTTCCTGTTCCGGGTCTGCGTGTCGGAGAGTTCCAACGCGAAGACTGCGAGCAGAGCGAGAACGATGCATGCGCCGACGACGGCTACTAGCCCGGCCCGCTTCGACCTCATAACGATTTACCCCCTGATGCGGGCGGGACTCTACGCCCAAATGACCTTGAGAGGAAGGCCAATTCTTCGTGATCAGAGCAGTTGGTAGCTAATGCGGTTTATGAGCTGAATACCGCCGTTCGGGACTGACCTCCGCTTTTGTGGACATGCCCCATGCAGGCCTGCGAGCATCTTGCATGATCAGCGATCAGCCCCTTGCCGGTCGCGTCGTCGGCATCACCGCCGAGCGGCGTGCGGAGGATCAAGCATTGCTGTTCCGCCGGCTCGGCGCGGACGTCGTGCTAGCCCCGACGATGCACACCAGGCCACTGGCAGATCCCGATGGACTTCGGAGGGTGACCGTCCAGCTGATCGACGAGCCTCCGGACTTTCTGGTGGCGAACACCGGAATGGGGATCCGCACCTGGATGGAAGCGGCGGCCGAATGGGGCATGCAAGGCGCACTCGTCGACTCGTTCCGCCGGTCGAAGGTCGCGGCGCGGGGCCCAAAGGCGGCCGGCGCGATCTCGTCGTCCAAGCTGAAGGTGTGGTGGCGCTCGCCGACGGAGCAGCTTACGGAGGTAGCCGGTCACCTCGTCGAGACGGGGGTCGCCGGCAAGCGGATCGCCTTTCAGCTGCACGGCGACGAGCAAGCCGGGTTCGTCTCCGGCCTGGAGGCAGCTGGCGCGACGGTGATCCCGGTCCCGGTGTACGAGTGGTCCGTTCCGGCCGGGCACGGTGCCGACGCCGCGCTGGCACTGATCGAACGGTCCTGCGCCGGCGAGATTGACGCGATCACCTTCACTGCAGGGCCCCAGGTCCGGAACCTGTTCGTCATCGCAGAAGAACACGGCCACTCGACCAAGCTCGCCGAGGCGTTCGGTCAGATGCGCCCTGTTGCCGGATGCATAGGCCCTGTCTGCGCCTCGGTCGCCCGCGACGAGGGGATCATCGATCCGGTGGTGCCGGACAACTGGCGCCTCGGGTCCCTCGTCAAGACCGTCGCCGCGTCGTTGCAGGGTTCCTGAGCGTCATAGCTCAGGACGGAGCGAGTGACTGCAGCTCCTTCCAGCTCTTCCCGTGGATCTGACCGGCTGGCTCCTTGGGCAATCCGAGGACCATCTCGCCGATGATGTTGCGCTGGATCTGCGACGACCCGGCGTAGATGCTGCCGGCGCGGCTCATCAGGAACGCCGTTGTCCAGGAGGCGCTGTCGTTGGGAGCCCCGACGTCGTCCGCTTGGAAGCCTGTCGACATGCGACCGGTCGGAGTGAGCGCCGCCGCCCCGAGGATGTCCACGCCGAGTTCGGTGACCACCTTGTGGTACTCACTCCAGAAAAGCTTGAAGGTGGACTCCGCGGGCCCCGGCTGGCCGCCCGCGAGGAACTTGGTCAGGGTTCGCATGCCGAGGTATCGCATGATCTCGACCTTCGAGTAGCACCAGGCAAGACGTTGCCGGATCAGCGGGACCCGGGCGGCTCCGTTTGCGCGTGCCAGCTCCATCAGCCGTTCTACCTCGGCGCGGAACATGATCGGGAAGGTCGCGGCCGCCTCGCCCCGCTCGTAGCCGAGCAGGGTCATGGCGACCGCCCAACCGGCGTTCACCGCTCCCACGACATTGTCCCTAGCTGTACGGGCGTCAGTGAAGAATGTCTCGTTGAACTCCGACAGGCCGGTCATCATCTTGATCGGACGAACCTCCACCCCGGCCTGTTCCATCGGCACCAACAGGAATGTGATCCCCTTGTGCTTGGGGGCGTCGGGATCGGTGCGGGCCAAGACGAAGATCCAGTTCGCGAGGTGCGCCGCGGAGGTCCAGATCTTCTGGCCGTTGATCACCCACTCGTCCCCGTCGAGCACCGCGCGGGTGCCGAGGTTGCCCAGGTCCGACCCGGCCCCCGGTTCGGAGTACCCCTGGCACCACACGTCCTCGCCGGAGAGGATCCGGGGTAGGAAGTGCCGCTTCTGCTCCTCCGTGCCCCAGTGCAGGATGGTGTTGCCGACCATCTGGATGCTGAACGTGTCGTTGGTCCCTCCGGTCGGGACCCCGGCCCGGTAGAACTCCTCCGCCACCACGACCTGCTCCAGCGGCGTGAGACCGCCCCCGCCGAACTCCTTGGGCCACGAAGGGGCCAGCAGTCCGTTCTCGTAGAGAGTTGCGCGCCACTCGGAGGTGAATGTCCGGACCGACTCGTGATCGAGCGCCCCTAGCCCCTTCCATCCCGGGGGCAGGTGCTCACCCAGGAAGGCGCGGATCTTCTCTCGGTAGGCCTGGGCCTCGGGCGGATAGTTCGGATCCACGTACGCGACGCTACCGCCGATCCCGAAACGCCCGGTCGCGTTAGAGCACCCTGAGGCGGATCGTCTCGTCCATGTGCGCCAGGCGGCTGAGCATGTCCTCGGTGTAGTCGCTGGCGATGTCGGTGATCACATAGCCGACGTCGCCCTTGGTCCCGAGCGACTGGCCCTCGATGTTGACCCTGTGCTCGGCGAAGATCGCGTTGATCGCAGCGAGCACCCCCGGCGTGTTGCGGTGGATGTGAACCAGTCCGTGGGCACCGGCCCTGCTGGCCAGGTCGACGTTCGGCATGTTGACCGACAGCGACGTGCTCCCAGTGCACGCATACGAGATCAGCTTGCCGGCGACGAAGTTCCCGATGTCGGCTTGGGCCTCTTCCGTGCTGCCGCCGATGTGCGGGGTCAGGATCACATTCGGCAGGCCCTGCAGGCGAGAGGTAAACGACGTGTCGTCCCCCGACGGCTCCTCGAAGAACACGTCGACCGCGGCGCCGGCCAGTCTCCCTGAGAGGATCTCCTGGCGCAGCGCACCGTGGTCGACCACGAAGCCACGGCTCAGGTTGAGGAAGAGCGCTCCGTCGCGCATGGCCGAGAACTCGGCGGCTCCGAACAGGCCGCGGTTGTCGGGGCGCCCGTCTACGTGCAGCGTCACAACGTCCGCCCATCCGAGGAGCTCTTCGAGGCTCGCGCACCGCCGTGCATTCCCCAGCGCGAGGCGATCGGCGGTGTCGTAGAACGAAACCGACATCCCCAGGTTCTCGGCCAGCACCGACAGCTGCGACCCGATGTTGCCGTACCCGACGATCCCGAGCCTACGGCCGCGAACCTCGTGCGCTCC
Organism: Acidimicrobiales bacterium; assembly: GCA_035533095.1. Taxonomy (NCBI): domain Bacteria; kingdom Bacillati; phylum Actinomycetota; class Acidimicrobiia; order Acidimicrobiales; species Acidimicrobiales bacterium. The sequence goes on from DATLUM010000044.1 coordinate 36,958, forward strand.
GGCAGCCGACTTCGACCAGACGCCTGCGTGCATGTCACGGTTCTTGTCGGTGAGCCGGCGGGTCAAGGCGATGATCTCGGCGATCACGAGCTCGACGACACTTCGGGTGTTCGAGAACGGTGCGTTGAACACGGCTACGCCCCGGCGGGTGGCGGCCGGGATGTCGATCTGGTTGGTGCCGATGCAGAAGGCTCCGACCGCGAGCAGGCGCCTGGACTTGTCGAGAACCGCATCTGTCAGGTGGGTACGCGACCTGATTCCGAGCAGGTCGATGTCGGCTATCCGGTCTGCCAGCTGGCTCTCGTCGAACGCGCCTTTGACCGTCTCCACCTCGAAGCCCGCGGCGGTCAAGGCCTCCGCCGCCCCGGGGTGGATGTTCTCTAGCAGGAGCGCTCGACGGCGGGGGGGTCGCTCGTCGTGCATGGTCCTTCGATCCTACCGCTGTACTTAAACGCCGCCCTTTACGGGCCGGTTCTCACTGCCCGCTGCCGGTGTAGGCCTCGAGCGGTTGGATCTGGATCGTCCCCCCACCGCAGACCGAGGAATTCGGCCCGGGTACGACGAGGAACTGCGTGTCGTCTGGTGGGGTTACCTCGGTCTTCGTCGCCTCTGGCTGGCAAGGGGGTGTCGGCGAGTCGCCGTTGCTCGACACATCAGGGCTGAACTGCGCCAGGGCCGAAGCCGACGCGCCAGGGGCCACCGTGACGTCCTGCTCGGTGCCGGGGACACGGACCACGTTGGTGGGGAGCGGCGCTCCCGACGAATCGAGGAGCTGCATCCCCACGTACCCGAACATGTGGCAAGGCGAGGTGCCGGAGTTGGTGAGTATCAACCGTGCTTCGACGTGGCCGGCGGATGCACCCCCGGGCACAAGGGAGAAAGTGCCCTTCAACGACACCGGCGTGCAGCGTCCCGGCCCCGCAGCAGAAGTCGAGGGGGCGGTGGTGACACTTCCGCCGGTGGTGGATGGCTGCGTATTACTTCCAGGCGCAAGCGTGGTGGCAACCGGGGTCGTAGGCGGTGTGGACCGCTTCGACGGCGAAGAACTGCAGGCCGCGGCGATGAGCGCGACGGCGGTGAAGGCGACCGGTGTCCGGGCGGTTCGGCGCATGGACTCGAACCTAACCGTAGCCATCCGCCGTAGCGCGGAGTAGCCGGTAAGTTCTCGGGCATGACGGTCGGCATCGAAAAGCCAGCCGGACGCCTCGAGCGGATCGGTCGGTCGATGACCCCCGCCGAGTGGCGCCGCGCCGCAGGGATGGGCGGCTTCGTGTTGGCGCTGCACGTGGTCGGCTTCTTCCTGCTGTTCCTCGCGGCGCCGAGACATTTCCACATCGACCGGACCCGCACCTTCGGGATCGGAACCGGCCTCCTCGCTTACACGCTGGGGATGCGACACGCGTTCGACGCCGACCACATCTCCGCGATCGACAACACGACACGCAAGCTCATGTCCGAGGGGAAAAGACCCTTGTCGGTGGGCTTCTGGTTCTCCCTGGGCCACTCGAGCGTCGTGTTCCTGATGGCCGTGGTGCTCGGATTCGGCGTCAGGACGCTCAACCTCGGGATAAGCCAGCCGAACTCCCAGATCCACCACGTCAGCGGGGTGGTCGGCACCATCGTTTCGGGGACCTTCCTCTACCTGATCGCCGCGCTCAACCTGATCATCCTGGTATCGATCGTGCGAATCTTCTTCGCTCTGCGCCGAGGCGAGTTCGATCACGATGAACTGGAGCGCCGCCTCAATGCCCGAGGTCTCATGAACCGCTTCTTCGGGCCCCTGGCGAGGCGAGTCGACTCCGCGTGGAAGATGTACCCGATCGGTTTCCTATTCGGGCTGGGGTTCGACACGGCGACAGAGATCGCCCTGCTCGTCCTGGCGGGCACGAGCGTCGTCTCCGGCCTTCCGTACTGGGCGGTGCTGTGCCTTCCCATCCTGTTCGCGGCAGGGATGTCACTCCTGGACACCGCCGACGGGTCTTTCATGAACTTCGCCTACGGGTGGGCCTTCTCCAACCCGGTTCGGAAGGTCTATTACAACATCACGATCACGGGACTCTCAGTCGTGGTCGCGTTCGTCATCGGCACGATCGAAGTGTTCTCGGTCCTTCAGTCCGAGTTCGGCCTGACCGGCGGGCTGTGGGATTACGCCGCCCGCTTCAACATCAACACAGCCGGCTTCTTCATCGTGGGGCTGTTCGTGGTCACCTGGGTGGTAGCGCTACTCGTGTGGAGGTTCGGCCGCGTGGAGACGCGGTGGGCTGGGGCGGAACTGGTCCTGGGGGATTTAACCGACCCGGAGGGGTCGCGCACCGCCTGACCTCAAAGAGGTTCGCAGAACCTCTTCAGGTCGTGTAGTCGGCGTTGATCCGGACGTAACCGGCTGAGAGGTCGCATCCGAAGACCGTCGCTTCGGCCTGGCCGGTCCCGAGCTCCACTTCGATCTCCACGTGGTCCGCGGACATGATCTTGGTGAGACGCTTCAGGCCCTCGGCGTCCGGCAGTTCGGGATACGTTTCCATGCCGCCGAAGCGGATGACGACCGAACCCGGGTGGATGTCGGTGTCCTCCTCACACTTCCCTATCGCCATCGCGACCCGGCCCCAGTTGGGGTCCGCTCCGTGCACTGCTGTCTTGACGAGAGGCGAGTTGACGATCGCCTTCGCGACGCGACGCGCCTGTGCCACGTCGCGTGCCGCGCGCGCCGTGACCGTTAGCAGCTTTGTCGCCCCCTCTCCGTCCCGGGCGAGCTGGAGCGTCAGGTCAAGGCACACTTCACGCAGCGCCACCCCGAGGGCCGCCTCGGGCACCGGGCCAGCCGCTCCGCTCGCCATGACCAAGGCCGTGTCGGAGGTGGAGGTATCCGTGTCGACGCTCAGGCAATTGAAAGTCTCGTCGACCGCTCGGCGCCACATGCGGTCCAGGGTCGCGTGGTCCACCTCGGCGTCGGTCAACACGAACGCGAGCATGGTCGCCATGTGCGGCTCGATCATGCCGACACCCTTCGCGACCCCGACGACGCGCGCTCCTCCTGCAGTCTGGACGGCGGTCTTGGGCACCGTGTCGGTGGTCATGATCGCACGAGCGACCGCCGACGCGTCGGCGCCGAATGGCGTCCCTCCCAACGCCGTCAGGTAGCTGCGGAGCAGGGGCATCGGGTACGGGCGCCCTATCACGCCGGTACTCGCCACGAGCACCTCGTGGGGGCTCAGGCCGACAGCGTCGGCGACGAGCGACGTCACCTCCTCGGCATCGCGATCACCCTGCTCGCCGTTGGCGACATTGGCGTTCCTCGCGACGACCACGAAGGCCCTCGCCGCTCCCGAAGCGACCCGTTCGCGGCTAAGGAAGACGCTCGGGCCGGCGAATCGGCTCTGGGTGAACACCCCTGCGCTCGCACAGGGCCCCGTGCAGACGACGACGCTGACGTCGTCACCTTCGTCGCGCAGCCCAGCGTGGCCGGTCTGAGCGACGAACCCGACGGGAAGCTCTACCCGCGCTGCAGCTCCGGGGCGGGCGGGGCGCTCCCCTTGCACGTCGACGTCCACCCCGAGATCATCGCACGCGCACGCCCCGTCCCCCTGGTTGGGCCCCGGCGCTGCCACCCACCGTTGGGCCTCACCCTCCCCGGCTGCCAGCCCCCGCGACCGGCAATCAGCCGAGCTCGGAACTCTCCATCTGCTCTAGGCAACGACGGATCTCCGAGGCCCTGAACCGGCGGTGTCCACCGAGGGTACGGATCGCGGTGATCTTGCCAGCACGAGCCCAGCGGGTAACGGTCTTCGGGTTCACGCGGAACAGAGCTGCAACCTCTGCAGGGGTCAGTAGTGCGTCGGCGTGGGTGTCTTCGGCCATCTCTACAGGTTCCTTCCAAGCTGTCCGTTTCAGCACTCAACGTACGAGAAGACCGGGATGCCGCACATGACACGTGCGGGCCATTTTGTTGGCGCAAATCGGACTAGTCAGCGGCCTGGGATCAGGCGAACGCTTCCGGCGCCGGCGACAACGGAGCCGACGACCACCGCCTCGTGTCCCGCACCGCGCAGGACCTCCACCGTCTTGGGCGACTCCGCGGGCGGCACCGCGACGACCATTCCGAGGCCCATGTTGAACACCCGGTGCATCTCGCCGCTTTCGACGCTGCCGGCCTGCTGGATCTCGGCAAAGATCCGCGGTACCTCCCAGCTGCCGAGATCGAAGACGGCGTCGAGGCCGCTGGCAAGGACCCTCGGCACGTTCCCGGGGAGGCCACCGCCGGTTATGTGCGCGACTGCGTGGACCTCCGCGACGCCCAGCAACTCGAGGACCGCTGGGGTGTAGATCACCGATGGCCTCAACAGTTCGTCTGCCAGGCTCCAGCTTCCCGCCCCGTCCCAGGCCGGCTCGTCGAGACCCCGCCCGGCCGTCTCGAGCAGCGCCTTGCGGGCGAGCGAGTAACCGTTGGAACGCAGACCGGGCGACGGGAGCCCGATGAGAATGTCTCCTGCTACGGTTCGGGCCGGTCCGTCGAGGATCCGGTCGTGCTCGACGATGCCGACGGCGAAACCGGCCACATCCAGCTCCCCCGGCGCGATCAGCCCGGGGTGCTCGGCCATCTCGCCCCCGACGATGGCGCAACCCGCCTGGCGGCAACCGGCGGCGATCCCCTTCATGACCTCTGACACCAGTCCCGGGTCGACCCGCCCGAGGAGCTGGTAATCGAGGAAGAAGAGCGGCTTGGCGCCGCAGCAGACGAGGTCGTCCACGCACATGGCAACCAGGTCGATGCCAACCGTGTCGAAACGACCGGTTGCCATCGCAACCGCCATCTTCGTCCCCACACCGTCGGTGCTCGAGACGAGCACCGGTCGCTGGTAACCGGCCGGCACCTCGAACATCCCGCCGAACCCGCCGATGGCGCCGATGACACCCGGTACTCCCGTAGTGGATCGCACCAGGTCACGTATGGCCTCGATTGCCGCGTCGGCCGCCTCGATGTCGACACCTGAGCCGGCGTAGGTGAGCCCGCCCGGCGCCGATGTGCCCTCAGCCAACAGGAAGGCCGACTCGCTCCGCCGGCAACCCAGTGCGCAACACCACGGGTACGTCCTCGGGGTAGTCGCCCGTGAGGCAGGCGTCGCAAAATCCCGCCTGGGGGGCGCCGGTCGCTTCCTTGAGCCGGTCGAGGGTCAGGTAGGCCAGGCTGTCAGCGCCGAGGTAGGCGCAGATCTCGTCCTGGTCCATGCGGGCGGCTATCAGTTCGGAACGGGTGCCCGTATCGAGGCCGTAGTAGCAGGGCCAGCGGTAGGGAGGCGACGAGATCCGGAGATGCACTTGCTTCGCACCGGCGTCGCGGAGCATCTTCACCATCGCCCTCGTTGTGGTCCCCCGCACGATCGAGTCGTCGACGACGACCAGCCGTCGCCCTTCGATCGCCCCTTTGAGCGGATTGAGCTTCCGCCTCACGCCCTGGGCCCGCTGGGCCTGGTCGGGGACGATGAAGGTCCGGCCGATGTAGCGGTTCTTCACCAGACCGTGCCCGTAGCGGATGCCGCTCCGGCGCGCGTACCCCTCCGCCGCGGGGAGACCCGAGTCAGGTACTCCCATCACCATGTCAGCGTCCACCGGGGCTTGGTCCGCGAGCATCTCGCCCATCCGGATGCGCGCGCTGTGCAACTCCTGTCCGTAGAGCTGACTGTCGGGGCGGGCCAGGTACACGAACTCGAACAGGCACAGCTTGGGTTCGGCGACGCCTTCGGGCCACGGGCGCATCGAAACCGGACCGTCCGAGTCGATCACGACCATCTCGCCAGGCTCGATCTCGCGCACGAATTCGGCACCGGTCACGTCGAGGGCCGGCGTCTCCGAAGCAAGGATCCACCCCTCGGGAAGCCGGCCGAGGCACAACGGCCGGAAACCACGGGGGTCCCGCACACCGATCACCCTGTCGCGGTCGAGCAGGACCAGGGAGAAGGCGCCCTGCAGCAAGGGAAGCACTGCCATGAGCGCCGCGACCAGGTCGTCGGCCGGATTGGAGTCGAGGTGGCGCACCACCATCTCCGCGATGACGTCGCTGTCGCTCGTGACGGTCCCGGGCAGCATTCCCGCCCCTTCAGCGAGGGATTCCGTGTTGGTCAGATTCCCGTTGTGACCGAGGGCGAACGCGAGCGGGTCGGGGCGAGCAGGGCTCGACGCGGTGATCCGGTACACCGGTTGGGCGTTGTGCCACGTCGAGGAACCCGTGGTGGAGTACCTGGTGTGGCCGATGGCCAGGTGGCCCTGCAAACCGGCGAGCTTGTACTCGTTGAAGACGTTGGTCACCAGGCCCATGTCCTTGACGACCATCATCTCGGCGCCGTCGCTCACCGCCATTCCCGCGGACTCCTGGCCGCGGTGCTGGAGGGCGTACAGGCCGTCGAACGTCATGTGTGCCACCTCGCTGCCTGGCGAGCACACTGCGAAAACGCCGCAGGCCTCCCGCGGAGGCTCGTGGGTCACGCTCAACTGCTCGGGCCCGGGCACGTGCCCCATTGTCGCACGCGGAGAGCCGGTTCCGGGGGCCAGACCCGTCATCCCGCCGTTCCGGTCAACGCGAGAGGCAGCGCGCCCTTCCAGGCACGGGTGGTTTCGGCGACCCCGATATCGGCCAGCCCCTCGAAGACGACCCGATCGCCTCCCGCCTCGCCGAGGACGGAGGCAGGCACGCCGGCAGACTCCGCGAGGTCGAGCACCCGCTGAAGGGTTCCGGAAGGGACGCTGAGCAGCACCCGGGAAGGACCCTCTCCGAACAGTGCGACGTGGTCGGGTATCCCCGCCACCCTGCAGCCGACACCGCTGCGCACGGCCATCTCGGTCAGCGCAACACCAAGGCCTCCTTCGGAGACGTCGTGGATGCCGTCGACGAGCCCGCTGGTTCCGGCGATATCGGCCACGAGCGCTACGAGGCGAGCGTGGAACTCGAAATCGATCCCTGCCAGCTTCCCGCCCCGGTGCCCCCGGCGCTCGACGGCCCACTTCGATCCGGCCAGCGACACCGGGCCGTCCACCGAGCCTAGGAGCACGATCCTGCTCCCGGGAGTCAGCGCCGGTCCCGCCGGCGCCGTCTCCAGGCGTTTCACCAGCCCGAGCGTCCCGACGACGGGCGTCGGGTCGATGTCGCGCCCCCGGCTCTCGTTGTAAAGGCTGACGTTGCCGCCGATCACCGGAAGCCCAAGGGCCCGGCAAGCCTCGGACATCCCGTCGATCGCCTCAGAAAGCTGCCACATCACCTCGGGGTGCTCGGGGTTCCCGAAGTTGAGGCAGTTGACGACTGCGACCGGCGTCGCACCCACGCACGCGACGTTGAGCGCCGACTCGGCGACGATCAGCGCGGTCCCGAGCCTGGGGTCGAGCGCGCACCACCTGGCGTTCCCGTCGGTGGAGAGGGCGATTCCGCTGCGTCCGCCGGCGGGTTGGGGTACGCCTGGGCCGGCGAGCCGGAGGAGGGCCGCGTCGGCACCCGGGGCTACGACCGTGTTGAGGAACAGTTGGTGGTCGTACTGCCGGTAGATCCAAGACGGGTCCTGCACCATCGAGAGCAGGTCGTCCCTGCAGTCGGCGGGCGGCGAAAGCCTCGCCGGGTCGTCCAAGGCTCGCTCGTCGAGGTCCGCGGGAGGTGACATCGGCCTGTCGTACAGCGGTGCGTCGTCGTGAAGCGTCGACGCCGGCACGTCGGCGAGGACCTCCCCTTCCCAGCCGTCGAGGATCCTCAGCCGCCCCGACGAGTTGACCCGGCCGACCACCGACGCTCGGACTTCCCAGCGCAGGCAGATCTCGAGCACCCGGTCGAGCGAATCGGGCGTGACTATCGCGAGCATCCGCTCCTGGCTCTCGCTCGTCATGATCTCCCAGGGCTCCATGCCCGGTTCGCGAACAGGCACGGCCGTCACATCGACGTCCATCCCAGCACCCCCGCGTGAAGCCGTCTCGCTCGTCGCGCAGGTAAGGCCGGCGCCCCCCAGGTCCTGGATGCCGATCACGAGAGACTCGTCCAGCAGCTGGAGGCACGCCTCGATCAGTCGCTTCTCCTCGAAGGGATCCCCGACCTGCACGTTGGGCCGCTTCGCCTGCTCCGCCGCCTCATCATCTGTGAACCCGGCGGAAGCGAGCACGCTGACACCGCCGATCCCGTCCCTTCCGGTCGTGCTCCCGAGAAGCACAGCGAGGTTCCCGTCGCCGCACGCCCGGCCGAAAACCAGCCGGTCAACGGGCAGGACGCCGCAACACAAGACGTTGACCAACGGGTTGTCGGCGTAGCACTCGTCGAACGCGATCTCCCCGCCTACTGTCGGCACGCCGACCGAGTTCCCATATCCAGATATACCGGATATCACGCCGGTCGCTATCCACCGTGAACGCGGGTCGTCGGGGGGGCCGAACCGCAACGGATCCATAAGAGCGATCGGCCTTGCACCCATCGTGAAGATGTCCCGGAGAATTCCTCCGACGCCTGTCGCTGCACCTTGATATGGCTCTATGGCGGATGGGTGATTATGGCTTTCAATTCGGAGAGCGACCGCAAGACCACCGCCTGCATCGACCACGCCGGCGTTCTCCCCCGGTCCGACCAGCACGTGTTCGCCAGTGGTCGGCAGGCGCTTGAGGTGTATGCGGCTCGACTTGTACGAGCAATGTTCGCTCCACATGACCGAGTACATGGCCAGTTCCAAATGGTTCGGCGCCCTGCCG
>DATLUM010000045.1 GCA_035533095.1 Acidimicrobiales bacterium
CCGCCATGTCGGCGGCCCGCAGCAAGGACACCTACCTGGCCGCGAAGTTCCGGCGCATCGCCTCACGACGGGGTCCGATCAAGGCCATCGTCGCCCTCGAGCACGCCATGCTCGTCGCCATCTGGCACATGCTCACCACCGACACTCCCTACGGCGAATCGGGAGGCGACTACTTCACCCGGCTCAATCCGGACAAGGCCAAGCACCGTGCGCTCGACCAGCTCCACAAGATGGGCTACTCGGTGACACTCGAGCCCCTGGCGGTTGCTGGGTAACAGCGAATCTTCGCCTCAGCGCACCAGGGCGAGCTCGTCGAACGCTGCGGCGAGCGTCAGTCCGGGACGTGCATCGACCCCAAGTTCGTAGTGGCCTCGCCGCAGGTTCTGGATGAAGGCATCTCCTCGGATCACGACGCTTGCGGTCCGGTCCCGTTTGAGGTCCCCCATCGGTTGAAGTCTTGCCTTGAGCCGCCCATGATCAGCTTCGACCCGGTTGTTGTCGTACTGGGTGGTGTCATGGAGTGCAGCCGGCAGGAGGTCCGTGGCCACGCGGACCAAGGCGTGGGCCCGGTCAGTGGTGATCTCGGCCGGCGCGCCATGGGAGCTGATCGCATTGGTGAAGAACCTTGTCGCAGCCTTCAGGTCTCGCTTCTTGGACACGAACACGTCGATGACCTGCCCGTATTGGTCGACCGCTCGGTACACGTACCGCCAGGTCCCGGACACCTTCACGTAGGTCTCGTCGACGAACCAGTGTCCGCCGACAGGGTGGAGGCATAGTCGAGCCGCGTCCACCAGGATCGGTGTGAACCGCTGGACCCACCGGAAGAGGGTCACGTGGTCGACCTCGATGCCACGCTCGGCGAGCAGCTCCTCCGGATCCCGGTAGGACAATCCGTAGCGCAGGTACCAGCGCACAGCGATCAAGATGACCTCAGGCGGGAACCTGAACCCGGCGAACGCTGACCTGGGTGGCTGGATGGGCCGGATGAGACGGAAATCCTTCATGCCGACAGCCTCGTCCATGAGCGGATTAGGCACGAGCCCCAAGGCGACCAGGCCGGGGCGCGCTCAATGCAACAGTGCCGATTATCGGCACCCACAACGTCGCCGGGGACGTCGCAGGGAACCAGGCCCCGTCCGGAGGTCCACCGGGCTGGCCATGGTGGCGACCCTGTGAATGAATGTGGCTTTGTACCCTAGTCATCGCGGCGTCCCCCACCGTAGCGTCGTCCCAAGGTACGGACAGCTCGCGGCATCGCAGAGGTCGGGAGGGGGTCTGATGCAGGAAGAGACGTTTGACATCGTGGTGGTCGGGGGTGGCCACAATGGCTCGACGATCGCGGCCTATCTCGCCAAGTCGGGCCTCTCGGTCGCGGTATGTGAGGCGCGCCCGGAATGCGGCGGTGGCCAGGAGAACACCGAGCCGCGTCCCGGGTTCCGCATCGACCCGCACGCCACCTACCTCTACGGCGGCGCGGCCCCGGGCTTCGACCAGCTCGAGCTGTGGAAGTACGGGATGCGAATGGTCTACTACCCGTCGATGTCGGGCGTCGTCACGCTCGACGGCATCGCTGCGAACTTGGGGAGCAGGTGGCGCCCGGACATCGGCGAGGAGGCCGCTCGCCGCTATTTCCCCGACAACGCCGGCGGGATCGGCGGCCTCGGCGATGCCCTCTCGGAGCCGGCCATGCGCGAGCTGCTCCGGGCGCTCTTCTGGACGCCACCGCACCCGCGCCAGCACGAGATCGACGAGGCCGATCTGCCATGGTGGAAGGTGTTCCGAAAGCACGTCCCCGACATCTGGACCGACCGCCTGCTCGACATGAGCTACTGCGACTTCCTCGAGGAGTTCGTGCCGTGGGAGCCGGCCCGCGTGGTCGCGGCTATGGGCGCCTGGTACTGCGGCGCCCACCCCAACTGGGACGGGATGTTGCTTCCATCAATGGGCGGCACGCTGCTGTTCAGCTACTCTGGGGGCTCGCCACGCGGGGGAATGCACACCTACGCCCACGCGATCATCCGGTGTGCGATCGCGCATGGAGCTCGGATCCTGACGAACTCGCCGGTCGAGGAGATCGTCGTCCGCAATGGACGTGCTGTCGGCGTCAAGCTCTCCGCAGAGGCGTCGTACCCGGAGAAGACGATCTGGGCGCGCAAGGCGGTGATCTCCGGAGCCGACGTGAAGCAGACGTTCATGCACCTCGTCGGTCCGCAGCACACCGACCCGGGGTTCGCCCAGCGCATAGACGACGTCTCGCTCAAGGGGGGCAGCCTCTTCGTGATGTCGCTGATCTGCCGTGAGCTTCCGAAGTATCACGGTCGCGACGACGCCTTCCCCGAGGACGTCTATCCGTCGTGCGTGGTCGGCCCCGCCGACTCGATGGAGTTCGTCTACACCCAGACTCGCGACGCGTACTCGCACAAGAAGGCACCGGAGCATCTCACGCCGGAGCATCTCACGATGATGATCTGCTCGCATGACCAGTACGACCCGACCCGCACGGTGGAGGGCTACCACGTACTGTCGCCGATCTACCTCGAGTGCCCCCCACCGCAGTACGACGTGGACGGGCCCGCGGCCTACAACCGAAGGAAGAAGGAGATCGTCGACGCCGCCCTGGCGCTCATTGAGCGGATGGCGCCGAACATGAACTCCGACAACATCGTCGACGTCTTCGTCAACACGCCGTATGACTCGGAGTTCCGCAACGCCGGCATGTCGGGCGGCAACTGGTACGGGGCGCGCCAGTCGTCCGATCAGTGGTTCGGCACGAGGCCGATCCCCGAGCTCGCCCGGTACCGCACGCCGATCGACGGACTCTACATGTGCAGCCAGAGCATGCATCCCGGGGGGCTCTGTCTGATGGCGGTGCCGTACAACCTGATGCACATCCTCATCGAGGACGGCGTCGTCGAGCCTGCCAGCTGGTGGTATCCGTCGGACTGGTACGTGCCCGAGGCCGGTCGCCAGATTGTCGGGGTGTCGTGATGGTCAGATCTGGCTACGGCATGGAGCCGACCGAGCACATCCTCGACGAGTTCCCCGAACACTCCGTGTTCGACGTCGCGATCGTCGGCGGCGGACCGAATGGACTCATCGCCGCCGCCTACCTCGCCCGGGCCGGCCTGCGCACGATCGTCGTCGAGCGCCGGCACGAAGTCGGCGGCGGGCTCGCCACCGAGGAGACACTGTTCCCCGGCTACTACACGAATCCGCACGCCATTTACCACATGATGACGGACTACATGCCTCTGTTCCGCGACTTCGACTTCGGTGTGCACGGCCTCACATTCGTGAAGCCGAACGCCCAGACCGCAGCGGTCTTCTCTGACAAGACGAGCGTCATGCTGTGCAACCAAGTCGAGGACACGAAGGACTCGATCGCCAAGTTCAGCCAGCGCGATGCCAACAACTTCGGGAAGACCTTGCGCCACTGGCGGCGGCTCGTCGACGACGTGATCGCACCAGGCACCTATCTCCCGCCGATGTCACCGCTGGACATGATCGAGGCGTTCGAGAAGACAGAGGCCGGTCGAGAGGTGCTCCGGCTCACGGAGATGTCACCGATCGAGATCGTCAACGAACTCGCAGAGGACGACCGTGTCCGAACGCTGCTGCTGTACGCCGCCTGCATGTGGGGGCTGAACCCCCACGAGAGCGGCCTTGGCTTTCTCGTCCCGCTGTATATCGATCGCGCGGCCAACAAGGCCCAGTGCTACGGGGGATCCCACAAGCTTGCCGGGTCGCTATCGCGGGAGATCCTCCGCAACGGGGGCGTGGTACTCGACAACGCCGAGGTCACGTCCTTCATCGTCGAGAACGGGAAGGTGACCGGGCTCGAGGTCTTCGACGGGCGCGTGATCGAGGCCAAGGCCGTGCTGTCGAGCCTGCCCCCCCCAATCACCTTCGGGAAGCTGCTGCCGAGCGAGAGCGTGCCGCAGGAGCTCGAGCGCGTGTCGAATGAGTGGGAGTGGGACGACTGGTCCTTCTTCACCGTGGCGGTAGCGACCGACGAAGCGCCGCACTACGAGACCGACGACCCGTGGGTCAACGACGCCTTTATGGTCGTGACGGGGTTCGACTCGACCGAGCAGCTGCTGCGGCACTGGGACGGCGTGCTCGCCGGACGCCTCGACCTCGACTGCGTGGGAGGTCATGCCACGGTCGAGACGCGCTATGACCCGACGCTCGTCCGGGTACCCGGGCACCACGTGAGCTTCATCCAGGCGCACGTCCCCGGGGCGATTGAGGGCGGCTGGAAGGCACACCAGGAGGCGCTGACTGAAGTGCTCCTTTCGGGGTGGGGGCGCTCGGCTCGCAACGTCTCGCCGGCGAACATCGTGCTGACGACCGCGGAGAGCCCGCTCGATATCGAGACGCGGCTCCCGAACATGGTGCGCGGGTCGATCAAGCACGGCGCGTACAACGCTTTGCAAATGGGCGTGTTCCGTCCGCACGACTCGTGCGTCGCGGGACGTACGCCGCTCGAGGGGCTGTATCTGTGTGGCGCGTCGTCGTACCCTGGAGGCCTCGTCATCGGCGGGCCCGGCTACATCGCGGCGAACTCGGTCGCCGAGGACTTGGGCGTGCAGAAGTGGTGGACTCCGCCGGACTACGTGCGACGGTATCGGGAGACGTACCTGTCGTGAGGCTCAGATCTCGGGGACTGGGCCGTAAGGAACTCGTTATGGACTTCCGTGAGTACGAAGTCACTCGTGAGGGCAACGACGTGATTGTGACCGGGACGATCCGCGAGCCCGTCAACTGGGACTTCACGATTCGCATGACGGGTGACGACATCCCGGGAATGCTGCGGCTCGGGCTGCACCGCCACACGCTCGCGATGGCCGCGCACTGGCTGTTCCGCCGCCGGTCGCGGTCGTTGGCAACCGCGGAGCCGGCTCCCGCGGCGAAGCCCGAGCCCATGGTGTCACCCCGAGCCGTCCGCAAGGCGCCGGTGGCAGCGGTCTCGCCTCGACCGGCTCAGCCGGGGGCCGACAACGGGGAACCCGAGGTCGAGGAACCCAAGGTCGCGGAGCCCGACAAGATCGTGCCCGCAGCGCCCGCAGCGCCCGCAGCGGTCGATGCGAGGCCGCAGCGTCCCGCCCGGCCGGCGCAGGTCGGCAAGGCGACGGCCGACTTCGGGACTCCCCGCCGACGGGGTGAGCCCGTCGGCGGGCCCAAGGTGGCGACGGACGCCGTCGCGAGAGGAGCAGGAACGTGACTCGGACGTACGACGCAATCGTGATCGGCTCGGGCCACAACGGCCTGTGCCTAGCCGCTTACCTGCAACGCGCCGGCCTCTCCACGGTGGTGCTCGAGCGTCGGCATGAGGAGGGTGGCGGCGTGAACACCGAGGAGCCAGTCCTACCGGGCTTCCGACACAATATGCACGCCCAGTTCATGGAGTTCTTCGACATCATGCCGATGATCAAGGACTTCGGACTGGAGGACCTCGGCCTTCGCACCGTGATGCCCGAGGCCCAGGCCGGCATCACCTTCGCAGACGGACGCCCTCCGGTGATCCTCCACCGTCCCGACCTCCTCGATCGAACGCACGAGAGCATCGCGCGCTACTCGCGTGCGGACGCTGACAGGTACGTCGAGCTCAAGCACCGCGCTGCCGCGCTCGAGCAGCTGCTCGCCGCGAACCTCTATACGATCCCGCAGCCCGCCAGCCTCGACGAACAGGGCGAGATGATCACGAGCGAGTTCGGCGACATGGGCGTCGGCCCCCAGTTCCTGATGAAGTCTCCCAAGAACGTCATCGATGAGCTCTTCGAGACGCCCGAGCTCCGAGCTCTGCTCTACCGGGCATGCGTGGAGTGGGGCTATCCGATCGACGGGCAGGGCACCGGAGCGGGCTTCCTGCTCTTTGTGATGTGGACGCTCGGCAACTGGAAACTCGTCCTGGGCGGCACGCATGGTCTCGCCAAGGCGATGACCCAGGCGTGCTACCGCGAGGGTGTGGACCTGGTCGAGAACGTCATGGTGGACCAGGTCATCGTGGAGGACGGGCGTGCGGTCGGGGTCAGGACCCGACTCGGCGAGTACCGGGCCACCAAGGTCGTGGCGTCGAATGCGGACCTACGGCAGACCCTTCTCGACCTGGTCGGTGAGGAACACCTCAGCCCGCTGTGGGTGCAGCGGGCGCGTGCGTACCGGTACGGACCCAGCCACGTGCTCGGGACGCCGTGCTTCTGCCTCTACGAGGCGCCCCACTACAAGTCCGCGCGATGGGACCCGGCCATCGACCGGTCTTTTTACACCATGGTCGGCTTCGACGGGCCGGACGACACGATCCGTTACATCCGCGACGCCTACTCGGGCAAGGTGCCCAAGCCCGCGGCGGGTACCTGGGTCAACAGCATGTGGGACACGTCGCAGGCGCCTCCTGGGCGGCATGCCGCAACCGGGTGGTACTTCCTGCCGTGCGCGAGTGAACTCACAGCCCAGGAGTGGGCCGAGGTGCGGGCGACCTTCAACGAGCAGTTCCTCGACGTCTGGCACGAGTCGGCGCCCAACATGAACAGCGACAACGTGATCGCCCACAAGCTCTACACACCCGACCAGATGGAACGGAAGAACCTGATGCGAGAGGGCGACTTCTCCAATGGGGAGTTCTCGGCAGACCAGATCGGACCGAACCGGCCGTTCCCCGAGGCCTCCAACTACCGCACCGAGGTCGATGGGCTGTATCTCTGCGGGCCTTCGGCGTACCCCGGTGGCGGGGTCCATGCGGCATGTGGCTACAACGCGTACAAGGCGATCGCTGAGGACCTCGGGTTGCCCAGTCCGGCGCTCGCCGAGCGCGGGTACTGAGAGGAGTACGGATGGCAGACATCTACACGACCGAGTGGTACTCCGAGGTCCGCGACGCCATGAACGACCGGATCGCGACGATGAACGGGCTGCCGGCGGACGAGATTCTGATCAAGGTGGAGATCGTCGGCGACGGTGTCTCGCCCTACGTCGAGGCGGCCGCGGAGCGCCACTTCCTCGTGAAGATCGAAGCCGGTCGTTGCGCCTGGTACCGAGAGGTCGAGGGCGACGACCCCGCCCTCACCTTGAACTACCGGTTTCGCGGCTCCGCGACGACGTTCGATGAGATCGCTGCGGGCCTCGAGGACCCGATCAACGCCGCGCTCCAGGGTGGGATCAAGGTCCGCGGGGACATGCGGTTCCTGATGCGCCAGGCCGAGCAGGTCAAGGTCCTGCTCGATGCCTACGCGAGCGGGGTGCAGACGTCCTGGCCGAAGGGCCGTCCCCCCTATGCCCCGAGCGAACAGGTGCAGGTCCGTGCGTGACGCCTACGACGCCATCATCATCGGAGCCGGGCACAACGGGCTCACGCTCGGCGCCTACCTCGCCCGCAGCGGACTCGAGGTGCTGGTACTCGAGCGCCGGCACGAAGAGGGCGGGGGGCTGTGCACCGAGGAACTCACCCAGCCCGGGTTCCTGCACAACGTGCATGCCAACTACCACACGTTCGTCGACCTCGCGCCGCCCGTGCACGACCTCGACGTGCGCGGGCACGGCGTCGAGTACGTCCGACCCGAGGTGCAGATGGCGTCGATCTACGACGACGGCACCGCGCTCACGATCCACACGGACCTCGACAAGACCTGCGCATCGATCGCCAGGTTCTCCGAGCAGGACGCCGAGACCTTCCGCCGCCTCTACACCGAGGCACACGGCTACGTCGATCTGCTCCTGGGCACGCTCATGTACCAGCCGCCGATGTCGGTCAAGGAGCTGACGAAGGCGCTGTCGACCTTCGGCGTCGAGGGCCGGTCCGAGTTCCTCTCGGTCAAGCTGCGTCGCGAGACCATCAACCAGTTCCTCGACCAGCACTTCACGCATCCCAAGGTGAAGGCGCACCTCGCCTTCCACGGTGCGGTGTGCGCCTACACGAACGATGTGCCGGGGCTCGCTATCGGCTTCCCGCTCCTCGTCGGCAAGATCGACAACTGGCACCTGTGCGTCGGTGGTTCGCACCGCCTCGCCCATGCGCTGTGGCGCGACCTCGCGCAGCACGGCGGCGTGATGGTCAGCGACGCCGACGTCCGGGCGATCGTCGTCGACGACAGCCGCGCCGTTGGGGTACGCCTCGCGGACGGTACCGAGATCGCGGCGCGCAGGCTTGTCGCGTCGACTGTGTCGGTGGAGCAGACCTTCCTCGAGTTCCTCGAGCCCGCGGCGCTGCCGGCGGAACTGCCCGAGCGCGTGCGGAAGGACGTCAAGCACAAGGACTGGTCGCTGTTCTCGGTCCACCTCGCGATGTCAGCACTGCCGCAGTACGAGGCTGCCGCATTCGATCCCGACGTGGACCGGGCCTGGGTTGTCAACCTCGGCTACGGGTCACTCGAGGAGTTGAATGCCGACTTCGACGCGGTGCGTGCAGGACGGCTCCCCGAGCCGAGGCCGAACGCGGCGGTCAACTCGCTCTATGACCCGACTGACGCGCCTGCGGGGTGCTTCACCGGCCTGCTTCGCCAGTTCGCCCCGTTCTCGATCGCCCAGGGAGGCGAGGGCGAATGGGAGAGCTTGGGTCGGTGGTACGGGCGCCGCTGCATCGAGGCGTGGCGCCGCTACGCGCCGAACCTCACCGACGACTCGATCATCGACTGGGTGCCCTACACCCCGCTCGAGATCACCCAGAAGCTCCCGAACATGGTCCGTGGGGACTGGATGATGGGCGAGGTGAGCCTCGCGAACATGCTCGACCAGCGTCCTCTGCCCGAGCTCGGCCAGTACCGCACGCCGGTCGACGCACTCTACATGGCCGGCTCGACCCAGCACCCGCACGGCTTCATCACGTTCGCCCCCGCGTACAACGCGCTGCAGGTGATCGCCGACGACCTCGGCATCGACGCGTGGT
>DATLUM010000046.1 GCA_035533095.1 Acidimicrobiales bacterium
GCCGGATATTGCCAGGGTCGGCCAGGACAGCGCGTAGCTGAGTGATCTCGTCGTGTTGGGCGCCCAGACGGGAGAGCGCCAGGGACTTGAAGTCGGTGAGCTCGGCGATGTTCTGTTTGCTCAGGGCGAGGCGATCGGTGAGGGCGGCGAGGTCGCCTTTGAGCCGGGCAATGTGGGCGTCCCGGGGATCGGGGACCTCGCCGGCCTGGGCGGCTTGTTGGAGGCGGCTCTCGAACTCCACGCGCAGATGGGCGTAGGGGCGGGTGCCGTAGAAGGCCGTGCGGTCGACGCCGGACTGGCGGGCCAGGGTCTTGATGTCGCAGGCGCCATCGGCGGGGACGTCACCACCGAGGAGCTGGTTGATCGTCGTCCGGATGCGATGTTCGTTGTGGGCTCGCTGCTCGGCGGTGATGCGCATGTCACTCCTGGGTCACGGTGGGTTCGTTGGCGGCGTCTATGTCGGTGACGACTCGGCGAGCCCGTTCGTAGTCGCCTTGCAGGCGGGTTCTCTCGGCGCGGCGGCCGGGGCCGAGGGTGTCGAGGAACACTTTGGTGGTGGCCGCCCGGTCGGCCCACACCGGGCGGTGGCCGAGGTGGTGGGTGGCTTGGGGGCAGCGCGACGAGTCACACATCCCGGCCAAGGGCTTCTCGGCGTTGGGGGTGCCGGCCAGTTTGAGGCACAGCGCTTTTGAGGGGTCGCTGAACCAGCAGTAGTTGGCGGCACCGAGATGCAAGGTGGCGGCCCGTCGGCTGAGCAGGGTGAGTACCTCACGGTCGTTGCCCTGCACTTTGGGGGCGCCTGGGTCCTGGTCGAGTTGGCGGTCGACGGTGGCGAAGAACCCGGTGAGGTCACGAGCGCCGGGGCCGGCGGGCGCCACGCCTTGCTGATAGGCGCGGAACTCGGCCAGGACGAGCTCGAGATTGCGCTGCTGTTCGTGGCTGTTGATCTCGGCCAAGAGTTGGGCTTGGGCCCCGCCGGGGCGGGAGGCGTAGCCTTCGGTGGTGGCCACCGAGATGTGTTTGAGGTGGATTTTGGTGGCCAGCACCCCGCCGGGCCGATAGGCGAGCTCGATAGCCAGGGTGCGGCGCAAGATGCGCGGTGTCACGTTGCCGTCGGGAATGGGGGCGAGGCCGAGACGCGTTCCGGCGGGGCCGTTGACCCAGGAACGGAACCACCTGTATCGGTCCCGGAACCCGAAGCGGCCGAACAAGGCGTCGCCGGGGCGGGCCACGTCGAGGAGTTGCTCGGCGATGCCGGCGGCCTGGTGGACCGCTTCGATGACGACCCATTCGTCGTCGGTCCCGCCGAGGGGTTGGCCTTTGACGACCTTGCTGGCGAGGCGGTATCGGACCAGGTCCCCGGACCCTTCGGGTGGCCGGCGGCATCCGACTACCAGCTCCATCAGCTCGCTGGCACGCATCCCTGAGATAGCGGCGATGACGATGATGCAGGCGGAGCGGACTACCCCGGCGACGGCGACGACTTCGCCGCCGTGAAGAGGCAACGTCCAGGGCAGCTGGGCGTCCCCGCCGGCGGTCGGAACCGCTTGGGCGTCACGACCCCACCGTCGCTCGGTGCCCACCTCTGCCACGGTCTCGTGCGCCGGGGCTCGCAGCGAACCGAGCCACGGCCAGTCGAACTGGCGGAGGCCGGCCTCGTTGGCCACCGCGTCAAAGCTGACGGCCAGCAGCGGGTCGTCGGGCGCCCTGGACCGGCGGCGAGACGGGCCCGTTGGTCGTGGTCGCTTAGCCGGGGCAGCGGGTCGCCAGCATGGCGGTGGGCTAAGAGGACACCAGCGATGTCCTCGACCGCGGTCGGTGTGGTTGTGGGCAGCACGCTGCGGGTCCGGGTCGCAAATCTGGCCTGCCTGGCCAAGATGGCGGCGGGCGGCCCCAGTGTCGTGGTCAGGTAGAGGGCGGCGGCGAGCATGGGTGCCAGCACCGTGTCCGCCAGCGGTGGGGTCTTGTTCTGGTCCCGGCCGTTGGGCATGCCCGCAACCGCGGACGGCGACGCCCCGGCCCATGGTCGCAGTGTCCGCTCGACGCGGTCAGCGCTGAACAGCTCCCGGTAGTTGACCAGGTCGACGATCGCCTGGGCGACCGCCCGGCGGATGGGCGGGCCGAACTCGCCGACGATGTCACCAGCGGCGTCGCGGGCGTGGCCGCGATGGGCCAGGTAGGCCCGGCAGTGGCCGTCGCGGACTTCGCCCAACCCGACCACGCCCTGGGCGTCCAGCCAGTTCAGCCACCCCGTCAGCTGCACCAGCCGGCCCCGGCAGGTGCGCAGGTGTAGCGGAGTGCGCGACGCTCGGGGCAGCGTCGCCACCGCCTCGTGGCGCGGCGCCAGCAGCGCCAGCATCAGCTCCTTGGCCACCAGCCGCCACGCCGGGTTGGCGATCGGGGCGAACTCCAGGCGTCGGGCGTGGGGTGCCATCTGCACCGGCAGGCCGATCACGTCGCTGAAAT
The DNA here is from genome assembly GCA_035533095.1 of Acidimicrobiales bacterium. Taxonomy (NCBI): domain Bacteria; kingdom Bacillati; phylum Actinomycetota; class Acidimicrobiia; order Acidimicrobiales; species Acidimicrobiales bacterium. The sequence goes on from DATLUM010000046.1 coordinate 2,467, forward strand.
CCCACACGTCGTGTTCGAACCGGGGGCGCCGTGCGCCGGGCGGAAGGCTCAAGCCGGCCTCGGCGCACACATCGGCGCCCGCAAAGGGGGACCCCCGGAAGTCGTCACCGGCGGGCAGGGCGACGACGGTCATGTGCTGCGCTCCTCGGGTCGCAGGGGCAGCTCGTCGTCGGAGTCGGCGACCCTGGCCGCCGCCGCGCTCAGCACGGCCGGGGCGTAGCCGGCCAGAACCTGGTCGATGCGCTGGGCGTAGGGGCCGAAGACCGCCATGAACTGACCGGCGGGCATGGCACGCCACTGGCGGGAGAAGAACGCTTTGAGCGCCAACAGGTTGGTGGCATGACGGGGCGCGAAGACCGCCAGCGGGCACAACAGGCACACCCACGGCCGAGCCGGGCACGGTTGGCCTTTGGGGCCATGCAGGCCCGAGAGCTGATCGGCGCAGGCGGCGACGAACACGTCGCGTTCGCCGCCCACCAGTTCGGCCAACGCTGCGTCGTCGAGGCCCAGACCGCCCGTCAGCTCCGGCCACGCCCCGGCCAAGGCGACGATGTCGTCTTCGCTGAGCACCGTCGGCGATCCGGCCCGGCGGACAAGGTCGTGCTGGGCGTCCTCGACGATGGAGTCAAGCGCCAGGCGTTGCGCCGGGGTCGTGGCGCTCAGGTAGTGGTCGCCTTCGACGCTGGCGGTGTGGTTCGGGTCGATCGTGGCCCGTCCGTTGCCGGTCCACGCCCGTTTGTCACGCAGCGACTGATGGGTGGTGCGGATGCGGTTGCGGTGGATCTTCAGCGGGCCCCCGTCGTCGGCGCACAGCTCGTGGTCGAGCGCCCATCGGCGAATGACGTTTCGGTGCACCGGCCCTGCCGCCACCCTGCGGCCTCCTTGGGTGACGCCGAGCCACAGTTGGCAGCCGGCGATGGGTCCGACGAAGCCCCGCAGCAGTGTCGAGTGCGACAGCCAGCGCTCCAACAAGCGCACTGCCGGCCGGCCCAGGGTCACGCTTTCAGGCCCGGTGCGGCCCTTGATATAGCTGAGCAGGATCGAGGCGTCGCCCACCCAGTCGATGTCGCCCACCACCAGGTCGCCGATGCCGTCGGGCACCACCCCCGACGACATGGCGAAGGCCAACAGGTAGGCCACCGTCACCTCTATGTGAGGGAACAGCGCCCGGCTCGCTTCGCCGAAGCCACCCCGCTCTCGGGCGGACGCGGTGGGGACACCGGCATGGGCTGCGACCTCGCCGAGGGTCGACGGACCGATACGCGACAGCAGCCAGCACAGGTTGTCGTGATTCCAACCGGCGGTGGCGGGGTCGTGGCCTCGGGCGGCGGCGGCCAATGCCTCGCGGTGGCTCTCGTAGGACGCGTCGATCGTCGCCTGGCACGCGACACCCAGCCGGGCCCATTCCGCCTCCGGGTAGGGCGGCAGCGCCCGGCGGAACGGCTGCAGGTTGAACGCCCGACCCGCCACCAGATCGTGCACCGCCTCGCTCAACGCCCCAGTCTCGGTGTCAAAACCCCGGAGCATCCGCCGGGTGCACGCCTCCTGCGCCCCTGTGGCGCTCATCCAATACTCGGTCAGCCCCGTGGCCGTCAACTCTTCGGCACCGCCGCTGCTACCCCGCGCCGCCAGCCAGTCCACCATGTTGCGGATCGCCTTCACATAGATCGCCACCGTCGAGGCCTGATCCACCGTGCCGTGGGGGTGGACCAGCTCGACCAGGCCAACCAACAGGTCACGGCCCAGCGGCGCTCCCGGAGCGTCCAAGGAGAACTCGGCCGTGCTTGCGTCGCTGAACACGCACGAGATGCCCGTCCCGGCGTCGGTCAGCGTCGCCGGCATCACGCCACCCCCGGCTCGGCTTGGCCGGCGAACTCCGCGTCGAACTCCGCGTCAACCTCAGCATCGGTGTCGCAGACGTCGTCGAAGGGGCCGACGCCGAAACCGCCTTGTTGGTAGGCCTCGCGGTAGATGCGGGTCGTGTCCAGGCGGCGCAGATATTTCTCGGTGGTCATCACCGAGGAATGCCCCAGCAAATCCCGCAACACCAACAGCGGGTCGGCCTTGGTCAGATACAACGCCAAGGCCCCGTCGCCGCCCGCGTCGGCGGCCAACTGGGCCGCTTGGCGGTAATGACCGGCCACCAGAAACTCCAGCGTTGCCATGGCGAACGAATGGCGCAGCCGATGGGGGTTCACGTGCGGGAAGCGGGGCTCGAAACGGACCCGGACCCGGTCAGACGTCCGCTCGAACACCGTCGACCACGCCGTGAACGGCGCCCCGGTCGAGGTCACCGCCAATAGGCACGAGCCGCCACCGGGGGCGACCAGACGACGACGCTCGGCTGGGGTCAGCGACGCCCACGGGCGGCGCACCCCATTGATCCGCCCGCCCCGATCGTCAACCTCGCTGACGACCAGCGGCGCACCCCGACGCGGCGACGGCAGCCATGCCGAGCCGTTCAGCGCGCCGGCCCGCTCCAAATCCACATAGCGGTGCACCGCGGCCAACGCCTGATAGCTGATCCAGGTGGTGCGGAACTTGCGACCCTTGGTCACCCCCTCGGGGACCGGGAAGGCGATCGGCAGCACCGTGGCCCGGGCCGGTAGGGCCGGGACCTCACAGGCCAGCAGATGGGTGAACTCGGCCAGACGCAACCCCGTCGACAACGCCAAGGCGCCCACTGCGGCATTGCGGGCCAGTTCCCGGCCGCCGAAGCCGTCGTCGGGTACACCGCCGGGCCCCAGGCCCCCCAGGGCCCACAAGAACAGCTGGGCAAAGTCGGGTTCGAGGTACTTGATCGTGACATGGGGCTTGGGGCTGCGCCGCATCGCCAGGTTCACCCGCACCTCACGGCCCGTGCCCGCGAACAAGAACCTGGCCGTGCGGTAGCTGAACGGCTCTGCCTGGGCGTGGCCCTCGGCCATCGCCCAGCGGTAGAACAACGACAACACGCTCACGTGCAGACCCCAGGTGCTGGCCACGAACCGCTGGTCGAACGGGCCGGCCGCCCGATGCTCGGCGTAGCGGCCCAGCGCCTGCTTCAGGCGCTCCCGGGAGTCGAACAGCCCGACACCATGAAGAGCCAAAAAGTCCATCCACGCTCTGAGCACCCGGGCGTAATTCGCCCACGAACTCGGTGCCGGCGCCCCGTGAGTCGGCAGCTCACGCAGCCACCGATTCACCACCGTCGTAGAGCGCGGTGACCCCGGCCCGTCCTCGAACACCAAGTCGGAGTCGATCAAAACCGGCATCGCCTCGGGGATCAATGGGGGCCGTTCGATGTCCCAGGACTCGAAACCGCGGGAGGAGAACAAGGTCAAGGAGACAGGCATGGGCCGCTGACCGTAACCCCTCACCGAACACAACACGAGGATGACCCGGCCACAAACCCCCAGCCGACAAGGCTTCCATCAACCAATCGCGACACAACGATTTCGCGGGAACAAAGTGCCGCAGGGCATAGGGCACGATGAGCGTGCGATCAAAGGGGACCGCTGTGGCATCGGGACCGATCAACTCGCTCTCGATGATCGGGATCCTGGCCGCCCATAGTTTGAAGGCCCGGGCGACGCAGCTGGCGGTGAGGT
>DATLUM010000047.1 GCA_035533095.1 Acidimicrobiales bacterium
ATCGTCATCGCCATCGTGGTGGCCATCGGTCTCGGCCAGGGCAATATCCAGCTCGAGCTGTACCTGGTGTCCCTCACCGGCCTCGGCCTGTTGTCCAACGCCGGGATCGTGGTGTCGGAGGACACCTTCGGCCCGGTCTCCGACAACGCGGCCGGCATCGCCGAGATGAGCGGCGAGTTCCACGGCGAGGCCGAGCGGGTGATGGTCAGCCTGGACGCCGTCGGCAACACCACCAAGGCGGTGACCAAGGGCTTTGCCATCGGCTCGGCCGTCATCGCCGCGGTAGCCCTGTTCGCCAGCTACATCCAGACCATCGCCGAGAATGTCAAGCTGCCGCCCGGGGTGGCCACCACCGGGAACGCGCTCTTCACCAGCGTGTCGCAGACGATCATCAATGTGGCCAATCCCAAGACGTTCATCGGGTTGCTGATCGGCGGCTCCATCGCCTTCCTCTTCTCCGCCCTCGCCATTCGCGCCGTGGGACGATCCGCGGGGACGGTGGTGCAGGAGGTGCGCCGTCAGTTTCGCGAGCACCCCGGGATCATGGATCGCACCGAACGCCCCGAGTACGGCCGGGTGATCGACATCTGCACCGCCGCGGCTCAGCGGGAGCTGGCCACCCCGGCGCTGCTCGCCATCCTGTCCCCGGTCGTGGTCGGGTTCGCCATCGGCTACCAGGCCCTCGGGGCGTTCCTGGCCGGGACCATCCTGACCGGCCAGCTGATGGCCAACTTCCTCAACAACTCGGGCGGGGCCTGGGACAACGCCAAGAAGTACATCGAGGACGGTCATGAAGGCGGCAAGGGGTCCGAATCCCACAAGGCCGCCGTGATCGGCGACACCGTCGGCGACCCGTTCAAGGACACCGCCGGCCCGGCCATCAACCCGCTGATCAAGGTCATGAACCTCGTCAGCCTCCTGATCCTCCCCGCCATCATCAGCCTGCAGAACAACCTGGCGGCACGGGTGATCATCTCGGTCCTCGCCGGCGCCGTCATTCTCGCCGGCGTGGCGTTCTCCAAGCGCAAGTCCGCTGCCATCGACGCCTCCCCGTCCGAGCCGTCCGCCGCGGAGACCGTCTCGGTCTAGCGCTTCACGGCGGACCGATCACAAACGAAGCGGCCGGTCACGTAGGCAGACCGGCCGCTTCGCTGTGGCGGCCCGCCTTGCGCGCGCCCTGCGCGATCCGCCTTGCGCCATCCGCCCGGTGCGTGGCCGGGGGCTCCTGGGTGGCCGCTCCGCAAGTGGACAAGGTTGCGCCGCCCCCCACGCACACCCACGGTGTTCTCCGTCCCCTTACGGTGCAGTCCAAGCGTCAGGACTGGACAGCGTTGGGCCGGCCTCAGGACACAGTGGTGTTCTCCGTCCCCTTACGGTCCAGTCCAAGCGTCACGACTGGACACGGTTCCCCCGTGGCCGTACCGCGACGTTGTGCCCGCCCTGGGGCCGGGCGGGCGCCGGCTAGACGCTTTCGGTCTCGGCGGGCTGGGCGGGCGCGCCGGCACGCGTGCGTGAGGAGCGGCGGAGCTCGATTACCACGGGGATGACCGAGATGACCGCAACCGCCACGGCGATCGGGATGAGGTAGTGGTCGAGGTTGTGGACCGACTGGCCGACGCCGTAGGCGGCCAGCGTGACCCCGACGGTCCAGACCAGGCCGCCGGTGACCTGCCAGAAGGTGAACCGGCGCGCCGGCATCTCGAGGATCCCTGCCAGCGGGTTCATCAAGGTGCGCACGCCCGGGACGAACCGCGCCAGTACGACCGCCTTGCCCTCGCCGTAACGTTCGAAGATGTCCTCGGCCCGCTCCACGTAGTGGCGCTTGAACAGCCTGGAATCGGGCCGGGCGAACAGAGGCGCTCCGACCCGCCGCCCCAGCACGTATCCCAGCTGCGCACCGGCGAGTGCTCCTACGGCCGCGCAGACGACCAGCAGCACGATGTTCGGGTGGGGGTGGTGGCCGTGGGTATCGGCCGCCCAGAGCCCGGCCGTGATTAGCAGGGTGTCGCCGGGCAGGACTATGCCGAGGAGGATTCCGGTCTCGGCGAAAAGCACCAGCAGCACACCGAACGGCAGCGCAGTGCCGAACCAGTTGAGGATTGTCGACGCACCCACGACCGACGAGGCTACCGGGTAGGGGGCCCGATGCCCCCTCGGGCCTTGAAATCACCATCGCCCGCGTCTCGCTGTACCTTGTCCGCCGAGCGGCGGCCACGCGGTCCGCCCTGTCTTTCTATATGCCACCCTCATTGCGACCATGCCAAAACCGCTAGTCATCGTCGAGTCGCCGGCCAAGGCCAAGACGATCGCGGGCTTCCTCGGCTCCGACTACCACGTCGAGTCTTCCATCGGGCACATACGCGATCTCCCGCGCAACGCCGCGGACGTGCCGCCGGCGTTCAAGGGCGAGCCGTGGGCCCGGCTGGGGGTAGACGTCGACAACGACTTCAAGCCTCTTTATGTCGTTTCCCGCGACAAGAAGGACCAGGTCAGGAAGCTCAAGTCCGTGTTGAAGGACGCCAGCGAGCTCTACCTCGCGACCGATGAGGACCGCGAGGGCGAGTCGATCGCCTGGCATCTCCTCGAGGTGCTGGCGCCGCGCGTCCCGGTGAAGCGGATGGTTTTCCACGAGATCACTCGAGCGGCCATCGAGCGCTCCGTCCGGGAGTGGCGCGAGCTCGACCGGCGCCTCGTCGACGCGCAGGAGACGAGGCGCATTCTCGACCGCCTCTACGGCTACGAGGTCAGCCCCGTCCTCTGGAAGAAGGTCGGGCCGGCCCTCTCCGCAGGGCGGGTGCAGTCGGTCGCGACCCGCCTGATCGTCGAGCGCGAGCGGGCGCGCATGCGATTCACTGCAGCCGACTACTGGGACCTCAGCGGAGTCTTCTCCGGCCAGGACGGAGCCTCCGACAACACGCCATTCCCTGCGGGCCTCGCGACCCTCGACGGCCGCCGGCTCGTCACCGGCAGGGACTTCGGCGAGGACGGCAGGGTCACCCGCGACGACGCCGTCCGCCTCGACGAACAATCGGCGCGCGACCTCGCCGGCCGCCTCGCCGACGCGCAGTTCACCGTGCGCTCTGTCGAGGAGAAGCCCTGGAGGCGAAGCCCCCACCCGCCGTTCATGACCTCCACGTTGCAGCAGGAGGCCGGCCGCAAGCTTCGCTTTTCCGCAGCGAGGACGATGCGCGTGGCGCAGGACCTGTACGAGTCCGGTCACATCACCTACATGCGAACCGACTCGACCACCTTGTCCGCTGAGGCCCTGCAGGCGGCTCGCGCGCAGGCCAAATCACTCTTCGGTGACGAGTACGTGCCGGCACAGCCCCGCCGTTACAACAAGAAGGTCAAGAACGCGCAGGAGGCGCACGAGGCGATCCGCCCCGCCGGCGACCGCTGGAGGACCCCGGAGCAGACCGGCCTCCGCGGCGACCAGCTGCGCCTGTACGAGTTGATCTGGATGCGGACCGTTGCGTCGCAGATGGCGGACGCGGTAGGCCAGAGCGTCTCGGCGCGGTTGGGGGCGACGTCGTCACAAGGGGCCGGCAGCGGCTCCCTGCCGGCCGGCCCGATCGACGCCGAGTTCGCGGCAAGCGGGCGCGTCATCACGTTCCCCGGCTTCCTGCGTGCCTACGTGGAAGGGGCGGACGACCCGGACGCGGAGCTGGAGGACCGTGAAGTCAGGCTTCCGCCGCTGTCGGTCGGTGACCGGCTCTCGGTCGTGTCGCTCGACGCGGAAGGGCACACCACGCAGCCTCCCGCGCGCTACACCGAGGCGTCGCTCGTGAAGGCGATGGAAGAGATGGGGGTGGGCCGTCCCTCCACCTACGCGAGCATTCTCGACACGATCCAGGGCCGTGGGTACGTGTGGAAGAAGGGCTCCGCGTTGGTGCCTTCGTGGATTGCCTTCGCTGTCGTCGGGCTGCTGGAGCGGCACTTCGCGAAACTGGTCGACTACGGGTTCACGGCGTCGATGGAAGACGACCTAGACGAGATAGCGCGCGGTGATGAAGAGTCGGTGCCATGGCTCACGCGCTTCTACTTCGGGAATGGACAGCTCGGCCTCAAGGAGCTCGTGTCGCACAATCTCGGAGAGATCGATGCCCGCGAGGTGAACTCGATCCCGATCGGAGGGGCGGAGTCGGGGATCGTGGTCAGGGTGGGTCGATACGGGCCGTACGTGCAGCGGGGCGAGGAAGAGCGGGCGTCCCTTCCTGACGATCTCGCACCCGACGAGCTGACAGTGGAGCGCGCGGTCGAGCTGCTCGAGGCCGGATCGTCGGACAGGGTCGTAGGGGAGGATCCGGAATCGGGCTTGCCGGTGGTAGTGAAGGCCGGTCGTTTCGGGCCGTACGTGCAGGTCGGTGAGAGCAGGGACGGTGACGGGAGCAAGCCCAGAACGGCGTCTTTGTTCCGAAGCATGGACCCCGCGACCGTCACGCTGGACGACGCGCTGCGGCTGTTGACCCTGCCGCGAACCGTCGGGGTCGACCCGGCGGATGGCGAAGAGATCGTCGCGAGCAACGGCCGCTACGGTCCCTATCTCAAGAAGGGAAGCGACACGAGGTCCCTCGAATCCGAGGACCAGCTTCTGGCCGTCACGCTGGAAGAGGCGCTCGCCGTGTTCGCGCAACCGAAGCAGCGGCGCGGCAGGGGTGCCGCCGCGCCACCCTTGCGTGAGATGGGAACGGATCCGGTGAGCGGAGGCGCGATCGTGTTGAAGGAAGGGCGCTTCGGGCCTTACGTGACCGACGGGACCACCAACGCGTCGCTGCGAAAGGGTGACACGGTCGAAGCCATCACCCCCGAGCGCGCGGTCGAGCTGCTGGCGGAACGGCGTGACGCGCCGCCGAGGCCGGGCCGTGCCCGGGGTACCAAGAAAGCCGCTACCAGGAAGGCAGCTGCGAAGACGGCGACCACCAAGAAGGCCGGTGCGAAGACGGCGACCACCAAGAAGGCCACCACCAAGAAGGCGGCCTCGAGGAAGCGGAGCGGGTAGCTGAGCCGCCCACCTCGGGGACGGTTCATCGTGTTCGAGGGCGCGGACGCGACCGGGAAGTCCACCCAGGCGTCGCTGCTCGCGGATCGCCTCGGCGCACTCCTCACGAGAGAGCCCGGTGGGACGCCGCTCGGCGAGCGGGTCCGCGCCCTGTTGCTCGACGAGGCGTCTCCCGCCGTCAACGACCGAGCCGAGGTGATGCTCATGCTCGCCGCTCGCGCCCAGCACGTCGCCGACGTGATCGAACCTGCTCTCTCGGCGGGGCGTGACGTGGTCTGCGACCGTTTCTCCGGGAGCACCGTCGCATACCAGGGATACGGCCGGGGGCTGGACCCGACCGAGCTGCAGCGCCTCTCGGCGTGGGCAGAGGCGGGCGTTGAGCCCGACCTGACCGTGCTGCTCCAGCTGGACGGGGCCGTCGCGGAGTCACGAAGAGTGGACCGCGGGGCTGCCGACCGCATAGAGGGACAGGGGAAAGACTTCGCGTCGCGTGTGGCGGACGGATTTGCAGCGCAGGCGGTCGCGGACCCGGGCCGTTGGAGGGTGGTCGACGCAGCAGGCAGCATCGACGAGGTTGCCGAGAAGGTGTGGAAGGCGGTCTGCGGTGGTTAGCGCGACCGGATCAGCCTTGTTCGATCGGGTCGTCGGCCAGGAACGCGCGATCGCGACCCTGAACGCAGCTGTTGCCCGCCCGGTACACGCGTACCTGTTCGTGGGCCCGGCCGGGACCGGAAAGGCCGCCGCCGCTGTCGGTTTCGCGGCGGCGCTGCTCTGCCCCAACGATCCGCCCGACGGCACGTGCGACTCCTGCCGCAGGATCCTCAGTGGCCTCCATCCCGATGTCGTCCAAGTGGAACGAGAGGGAGCATCCATCAGCATCGACGCCGCCCGCGAGGTCACACGCATCGCGGCCACCAGTCCGGTGGAGGGGGAGCGCAAGGTCATCATCCTCCACGACTTCCACCTGGTCAAAGAGTCGGGGCCAGCCTTGCTGAAGACGATCGAAGAGCCGCCGCCAACGAGTTTCTTCGTCATTCTCGCCGAGCACCTCCCGCCCGAACTGGTGACGATCGCCAGTCGTTGCGTACGGATCGAGTTCGCCGCGCTGAGTGAAGTTCGCATCGCGGAGCAGCTGGAGAGCGAAGGGGCGGACCCGCTTCGCGCGTCACACCTCGCTCAAGCGTCCGGTGGCCGGCTCGACCGCGCCCGCCTGCTCGCGGCCGACGAGATGTTCGAGGATCGACGAGAAGCCTGGCGGGCAGTGCCTTCGCGCCTGGACGGAACCGGGGCTACAGCCGCCGCGATCGCCGACGAGCTCATGGCCTTGCTCGACTCGAGTGTCGCACCTCTGTCGGCTCGCCACGCGACCGAGCGGGCAGCGCTCGAGGAACGCAACGCGCGCGCTGCGGAAGTTTCGGGCGGCGGGAAGTCGAAGGGCCGGGCAGCCAAGGCGACCCTCTCCGCCGGTGTCAAGGAGCTCGAGGAGCGTCAACGCCGCGAGGTCCGCCGGCAGCGCACGGACGAGCTGCGCGCCGGGCTGGCGTCCCTCGCCGCCGCGTACCGGGACCGCATCGGAGGCTCCAACCCAGCCGATCCGCATCGAGGGCCCACCGGGATCTCCAAAACACTCGACTCCGTCACACTCGTCGATCGGCTGTCCAGCGATCTGCAGTACAACCCGGGCGAGTTGCTCGCGCTGCAGGCTCTGCTCGTCAAGCTCGGGCGGATCGCCCTCCGGGGTTGACGACACCGGTCTCGTAGGCGATCACCACCAGCTGTGCGCGATCGCGCGCTCCGAGCTTGCTGAGGATCCGGCTCACGTGCGTCTTGGCGGTCAGCGGGCTCATGTACAGCGCCTTGGCGATCTCCTCGTTCGAGAGCCCGGTCGCCACGAGGACCAGCACCTCGCGCTCGCGCTCCGTGAGCCGTTCGAGATCGACGGCGGCCGAACCGGCCGGCCGTCCGCCGTCGACGCCGGGAGTGTTGAGAACCTCCTCGATCAGTCGCCGGGTGACGCTGGGGGCAAGCAGCGCGTCTCCGCCGGCGACCACACGGATGCCGGCGAGGAGGTCGGCCGGGTCCGTGTCCTTGAGCAGGAACCCGCTCGCCCCGGCCCGCAACGCTTGGAAGACGTAGTCGTCCGTCTCGAAGGTCGTAAGTATTACGACACGAGTCGATGCGAGGCCCGGGTCGCAGCAGATGAGCCGCGTCGCTTCGAGCCCGTCAACCTGGGGCATGCGAATGTCCATCAGGACGAGGTCCGGGCTGAGCCGACGTGCCGCCTCGTAAGCCTCGCGACCGTCGCCGGCTTCGCCGACAACGTCGAGATCGGGATCGGATCCGATGAGTACCTTGAACCCGGCGCGTACCAACGCCTGGTCGTCGGCCAGCAGGACCCTGATCACGCGTGCTCCCCCGGGACGGCCACCGCCGCCGGGACCTCCAGAACGGCCCTCACCCGCCAACCGCCGTCTGGGCGCGGGCCGGCTTCGAGTGTTCCCCCGAACGCGCCCGCGCGCTCGCGCATCCCGGCGATCCCGGCGCCGGCGCCCGTGCCGGCAGTTGCCGCGGGCATGTCGACGGGCGCTGCCGCGATGCCAGCCCCGCCTGGGCCGACAAGGACCCGCTGACCGTCGTCGTCGACTTCGAGGATCAACCTGCCGGGTTGGAAGGAAACCGTCACCGAGGCGCTGGCCCCCGGCCCAGCATGGCGCAACACGTTGGTAAGGGACTCCTGCACGATTCGATAGGCGGCGAGCTCGAGTCCCTCCGGAAGACCTCCCGGCGGATCGCCATCGAGCCTCAGGGTGGTTGCCACCCCCGCCTGCGTGGTGGCGTCCACCAGGGCCGGTAGCTGCCCGAGGCGCGGGGCCGGAGCGGTGCCGTCGCCGAAATCGGCTTGGCGGAGCACGTTCAGGATCGCCCGGAGCTCGCGCAGTCCCTCGCGGCTCGCGTCCTTGATGGCCGCGAGAGCTTCTGCTGCCTGGCCGGGCTTGTCGTCGAGTACATGGGCTGCGACACCGGCCTGGATGTTGATCATCGACATGGTGTGGGCGACCACGTCGTGGAGCTCGCGCGCTATACGCATCCGCTCGGCGTCGACCCGCCGACGAGCCTCTTCTTCGCGATCACGTTCGGCCCTCTCCGCCCGCTCCTTCATGGCCACGAACACCTGCCGGCGGGCGTTGACGGCTATGCCCACGGCTATGGACGCCACCACGCACACGACCATCACGGAGTTGGTTCCTCCGAGCCATCCGAACGGGCCGCCCAACCCGGTTGCGACGAAGATCATGGCAGCCGCTACCGCTCCGCCCGTGAAAGCCGTCGAGCGCGATTCGACAGTCGCAACCGTGTACAAGGCCACGTAAACCTCGAGCAGGGCGGCCCCCGGCACGTAACCCGCTGCGGCGTAGGCCGTCACCAGACCGACCGTCACAGCGAGCGTGGGCACCGGCCTCACCCGGCGCCAGATCAACGCCAAGCCCGCGAGCACCACGAGCGCGTACGCGAAGTTCGGCTGGTGGGCGTCGATGAAGCGCAGCTCCGCGCTCGTCACATGGACCCTCGGACGGGACTCGGCGACCGAACCCGCTGCCGCGATCAGCGTGACCGCGATCGCCGCCAGCACGTCGAACGCCCATGCCCGTGTCCAGCGCTCGGCCCACGCCATGGGCTGAAGGCTAACCCTCCTACCCCGCGGCATCATCGCCCCCAGGTAGTCCCCTGCTGTACAGCGCTGGTAGTACGCGGCCGCTCCGATCCTCTCCAGGTTGGAGGCGAAGAACCGACTCCTGGGCCAGCCGCCCGTGGTCTGCTTGGACGCGCCTGGTGCTACGCAACCGCAACGCGTTCGCCGTGATCGGCGGGGCGATCCTCGTGGCGCTCATCCTGCCTGTCTTCGCTCTCAACCTCGGCGAGCCGAAGACCTCAGCGCTCGCACAAAGCGGTGAAGCGCATGCAGCGCTCACGACACTGCAGTCGGGTGGCGTGCCGTCAGGGATCATCGAACCGATGGAGGTGCTGGTCTCCGACACCAGCGCGCAGTCCGTCGCCGCACGCCTCGCGAAGGTCCCCGGCGTCTACACGGCAGCGGTCTCCGACGCTCCGTCTTTCCACCGCGCAGGGACCACACTCGTCGAGGTTCTCGCGTCGGCGGAGCCGAGCAGCGCCTCGGGCGGTTCGACGATCGCTGTGGTCCGGTCCGTCGCTTCGCACCTGACGGGTGTCGAAGGTGTCGGCGGGTCGGGTCCGGGCCAAGTTGATTTCGTCCACGCTGTCTACGGGTCGTTCCCTCTCATGCTGACCCTGATCGGCCTGGCAACGCTCCTCCTTCTTACGAGAGCCTTCCGTTCCGTGGTCCTCGCCGCGAAAGCTGTGCTGTTCAACGTGCTCTCGGTTGCGGCCGCTTACGGGATCATGGTGGTCGTCTGGCAGGAAGGCCATGGAAGCCAGGCGCTGTGGTCCATCCCCGCCACGGGGTCCATCACGGTGTGGGTGCCGATCATGGTGTTCGCGTTCCTTTTCGGTCTGTCGATGGACTACGAGGTGTTCATCCTCGACCGCATCCGCGAGGAGTATGACCGTACGGGATCCACCGATGGAGCGGTCGTGACAGGCATAGGGCGGACAGGTCGGCTGGTGACGAGTGCGGCGCTCATCCTGTTCCTCGGCTTCCTTTCGATGTCCACCGCGGGCATGACGGACCTCAAGGTCATGGCCACGGGTCTCGGCGCCGGCATCCTGCTCGACGCGGTCGTGGTGAGATCGCTCCTCGTGCCGGCTCTCGTCGGTGTACTGGGGGACTGGAACTGGTACCTCCCGCCTTGGATGGCGCGGGCACTGTTCATCAAGTCCCCGCCTACCCCCGACATGGCGATCCCCGGCCGGGACCACGTCCTGGTAGGCGCCGGCGAAGCTAGGGAGAAGTGACTGCTCCTTCGCTCTCCGCCAGTTGGTCCGGATTAGGACGGTTGCTCCCCGCGTGTCTGTCCGGTTTGGGGCAGGGTTGATGAAGCGTTGCGGGGACTATTGGTCCAAGCGCCGAATATGTCAGTGACACCACACCCCGGCGGGAGGTTCGGGGAAGGAGGTCACGGTGTTCGATCCAGCAAAGTTCATACCGGCCAAAGACAAGGTGTGCGAGAAGACGGCTTACCCGTCCCCGTACGAACTCGCCTGGCAGGAGTCGCATTCGGGCAAGGGCCTGTCCGACGCGATCGAAGCGGTCAAGAGCACCCTCGGCGTGACATACGACATGGCATCGTCGCTGGTCTGGGCGGAGATCACTGCACAGTCGCCCCGCGTCCCATCCTGACGGGGCTCACGGCGGGCGGGGGGGTTGGGCGTCGGCGGAAGGGGCACTCTGCCGGCGCCTGACCAATCATGGAGATACCCGTTGACCGACAGCGGGTATCTCCATTGAATCTTTGAGCGACCTCGCGCGATTAGCTCCCCACGCCGGCGCGTGCCGACTGGATCGCCCGCCACACCCGCTCAGGTGTGCACGGCATGTCGATGTGCTTGATGCCGAGATACGAGACGGCGTCGACCACGGCGTTGTGCACGGCGGGCGTCGACCCGATCGTGCCCGATTCCCCGATTCCCTTCGCGCCCAAGGGGTTGCGGGGGCTGTCGGTTTCGGTGTTCGACACCTCGAAGCTGCACAACTCGCTCGCCGCGGGCATCAGGTAGTCCATCAGGTTCGAGGTCAGCGGGTTGCCGTTGGCGTCGTACTGCATCCACTCGAAGAGCACCTGGGCCGCGCCCTGTGCTATTCCTCCATGCTGCTGGCCCTTCACGAGAAGGGGGTTGAGGATCCGGCCGCAGTCGTCGACGGCGATGTGCCTGAGCATGGTCACCTTGCCGGTCTCGGTGTCGACCTCGACTACCGAGACGTGCGCTCCGAACGGGAAGGTGGAGTTTCCGCCGTCGAAGTCACCCTCGTGGCGCAGAGGCCCGGGCTCTAGACCTTCGGGCAGCTTCGAAGCGTCCTTGGACGCCGCCGCGAGGTCCGCCCACGAGACGGTCCTGCCCGGCACGCCTGCGACGTGGAGGCCTCCGTCGCCGGTCACGATGTCGTCCGCGCTGGCCTCGAGCGTGTGGGCCGCGATCTGCTTGGCGCGCGAGAGCACCTCCTTCGACGAAGCGAAGATGGCATTGCCAGCCGTCTGCAGCGAACGGGACCCCATCGTTCCCGACCCCCTCGGCACCGCCGCCGTGTCGGAGTTGACGAACCTGATCTTGTCCATGGGTATGCCAAGCACTTCGCTCGCCACCATCGCGAAGGCGGTGTGGTGCCCCTGCCCGTGAGCACTGGTACCGGCGGAGATGGTCGCGGTGCCGTCGTCGTTGATCTCAGCGGAGCCATACTCGGTGTGCAATCCGAGTGGCGCAGTCACCTCGACGTACGTCGAGACACCGATTCCAAGCTGCAGGCGGTCGCCGTTCTTCCGTCGACGTTCCTGTTCGGCACGGAGCTCGTCGTAACCGGAGGCCGCCAGTGCCGCGTCGAGCGCCTTGGCGTACTCGCCAGAGTCGTACGCGCCCCCGGTCACCGTCGTTACGGGGAAAGCCTCAGGTGGGATGAAGTTGCGCCGGCGTAGCTCCGCCGGGTCTATCCCCATCTGGTCGGCGGCGACGTCGATCACCCGCTCGATCAGCTGGGTGGCCTCGGGCCGGCCCGCGCCGCGGTACGCGCCGACGGGGGTCGTGTTGGTCACCACGCTGGTCGCGTTGAACCTGACCTTCGGGATGTCGTAGACGCCGACCGACATCATTTGGGTGAGCATCGGTAGCACGGCGCCGATGGCGGGGTACGCGCCGCCCGAAGCGACGACGTTGGCGTCGAGGCCGACGATCTTGCCGTCCCCACTTAGGCCGAGCTTGGCGTTCATCGTGAAGTCACGTCCGTGGACGAGGGTGACCATGTCCTCCGAACGGGTCTCGATCCACTTGACCGGCTTGCCGAGGCGCATGGCGGCCGCGGCGGCCACGAGGTACTCGACGTAAACAGCGGCTTTCGGTCCGAAGCCGCCACCCACCCATGGGCACACCACCCGCACGATGCTCGGATCGAGCCCGAGGAATCCGGCGATGACCGGCTGAACCGAGTGCGGCGCCTGGTGGGAGATCCAGCAGGTGATGCCGCCGGCGGGCTCGCCCGGGACCATCAGGCAACCGTTCGGCTCCATCGGGACTCCAGCCAGGCGCTGGCTGACCATCTCCACCTCGGCGACGACGTCGGCGCCCTCCAGCGGGTCCTCCTCGCCGAAGTTGGTGGCGAAGCACACGTTGCTCCCGTTCTCCGGGAAGAGAAGCGGCGCGTCTGCCGCAAGAGCGTCCTGCTGCGATACGACGGCGCGCAGAGGCTCTATGTCGACCACGACGGCCTCGGCAGCGTCGACAGCGTGAGCCGCCGTGTCCGCCACGATCGCCGCTACGACGTCACCCACGAACCGCACCCTGTCCTTCGCGAACACAGGCCGGTTGAAAGTCTCGGGCATGAGCGGGAACCCCTGGAACGACGGGAGCCCGAGGTCGTCCCCGCCGGCGTGGTAGACCGCGATCACCCCGGGCATGCCCTCGGCTTCGCTCACGTCGACGCTACGCAGCTCGCCGTGAGCCACGTTCGAGCGCACGAAATGAATTTGCGCCGAGGAGGCGCCGGCCTCGAGATCGTCGACGTACTTTCCCGCCCCCGTCAGCAGCGTCGGATCCTCCAACCGAACGACGGAGTTCCCGAGGATCGATCCTGATTCGGCCATGCTCTCCCCCTGGTAGGTGTGGCTGGGTGTGGCGACTCTACAGCCGCACCCAAACTCTGTGCTCCCGGTGCTCTCCGCCGGCCGCCCTCATAGTCGGTTGCTAGCCTGCTCCCGGCAGGTCTTGAGGTCGCCCGAGTAGCTCAGCCGGCAGAGCAACGCACTCGTAATGCGTAGGTCAGGGGTTCGATTCCCCTCTCGGGCTCTCCGAAACCCTTTCGGCAAAAGGGTTTCTTGCCCCTCCGTCTGCTTCGTCGTGTAGGATCTTCTGGAAACCCAACAGAAAACCCAACAACCGGGTTGGGTCAGCGGGGGAGGAGTGCCGTGGCCGGCAGTCTGCGACAAGTTGCGGGTAAGCCCGACACATGGGAATTGCGCGTGTACCTCGGTCGTGATTCGAACGGCAGGATCCGCCACAAGCACTCCCGATTTCACGGGTCGCGTCGCGCTGCCGAGCGAGAGCTGGCCCGCCTCGTGGCCGAGCAGGAGGTCGAACCTCAAATCGTGAGCGAGGAGCCGAAGTCGTGGGGACTGTCGACCACCGTCAACGATGCCATCACGGCTTGGAGCGAGAATGGCTGGGAGGATCTGTCGCCCAAGACAGCTCGGAGATACCAGGATGTCTGGGACAACCACATTCGGTCTTCTGTGGGCCGCCGAAGGATCGCCTCGCTTGGTCCATACGAAGTCGAGAGCTTCTTCCGGCAACTGAAGCGGGATGGATTATCGGAGGGCAGCGTGCGAATGGTCCGAGCTGTCCTTCACCGAGCGTGTCGACTGGCACGTCGATGGAGTGGCAATGTCCTCCCGAATCCCATTTCGGATGCGGAGCTTCCCAGCTGGACCCTCGATGAGCAAAGTACCCCCGTTCGTGCGCCCACCCTCGCGGAAGTAAGGAAGCTGCTAGCCGCATCCGACAACGAGGAGATCAGGGTCGCGGTGTTCTTTCGGCTTCTTGCCGCGACCGGGATCAGGCGGGGCGAGGCCTGTGCGCTGAGATGGTCTGACCTGGATCAGCCCGGCTCGGCCATTCGCGTCGATGAGTCGATCGTGGCGGGCAAGGGCGGCGCCGTAGTCAAAGGGCCCAAGACAAGGGCGAGCATCCGCAGCGTCGCGTGTGATACTCGAACCTTGGACGGGCTCAGGGAGCTTCGGATCGAGCAGGAGCGTCTGGCTTCGTCGTGCGGTGAGACACTCCCCAGCGATGGATTTGTGTTCTCGTTCGAACCTGGCGGGCGGACACCCCCATACCCGGACTCCTTCAGTCATGCGATGAGCCGCATTCGAAGGAAGGCCGGGGTTCCGTCGGATGTGCACCTGCATTCGCTTCGTCACTTTCACGCGACGGCGCTGGATGCCGTCATAAGCGAGGCGCAGAAGCAGGCGAGGCTTGGCTGGTCGACAGTCCACATGGCTCGCCACTACACCGGTGGGGTGCCCGAGGAGGATCGACGCGCTGCAGAGCATGTCGGAGAACTGCTCGGCCGGCAGGCTGATGAGAAGCCGCCGAAGGGACGCCGATCATAGGCCTGAAGCGGCGGTGGCTGGTCGATGCTTCTGAGTCTGGTTTGCGGTGGGACATCAGCTCGCCTCACTTCGCGACTTGCGGTGCTGCTCCGCTGGCCGGAGGCGGTTCGCCGTCTAGAAGCCGTTGCACTGCCGCTCGCGCAATCCGTAGACGCCCATTGATCCTGAAGACCGGTAGGGGCAGATCACCACGCTCGATGGAGCGGTAGATCGAGGATCGGTTGGTACCGAGCAGGATTGCGACCTCGTCGACGCTCAGGAGGGGCTTGCTGATGCGTTCATGTTTGGTCATGCTCGGACTCCCTTCCGACAGCGGGTTGAGCGATGAGCGAACTCTCGTGATCGTCATCGGTTGCTTGTCGCCCGTTGGATGATTTGCCTGAACGCCTCGACAACCGAATTCCACCAGTCGGCTCCGAGCGGTTTGGGCGGGGCGGGGCGGGGCGGGTAGAGGGTGATGATTCGTGGCGCCCAGGTGGTGTGCGCGAGGTAGGCGCACCCGGCCGGCAACGCGTTGATCTGCTCGGGGGGTATGCGTGGGCGTTGTTGTACGTGTTGGGACCAGGAGATCTCGTCTCCGAAGATGCTGAGCGGCCGGCCGCTTCTGGTGGTGTATTGCATGTCGATGTTCCCGGCGAGATACGACAGCGCCCGCAGGGTTAGTACGTCGGCGATGCCACCGAGGGCAACCTTGGCGCCGTGGAGGGTGAGGAATCCTTCGGCGGCTGTGCCCCACCGGGCGCGGGCCTGGTTGAGGTCTTGCAGGCAGGTGAGTGTGACGAGACCTTGGCCGGCGCCTTCGGCGACGATGGACGGCAGGTCCGGTAAGGGTGCGATGTTCGCCGCTTCGTCCAATGCGAACAGCAGCGGCGGCCAGGACGGGTGGCGTTGGTAGGTGTGGTGGCGGATCTGGTCGAGCAGGCAGACCACCAACGGGGCGAGATGGGTTTGATACTGCGAGGGTGCGACCAGGTAGAGGGTGTCGGCGGAGTGCACGAAGGCTTCGGGGTCGAAGTTCGCCTGAACTGTCGTGGCGAGTGCTTCGGGGCTTCTGTAGGCGGCGAGGATCCTTGCTGCGGTGGAGAGGATCCCGGAGCGTTCGCGCTCGTCGGTTTCTGCGATCCCTGCGAGGGTGGCGGCGGCGAGCTCGTCTGCTCGTGCTCTTGCGAGTGCTCTCATCGCTTCGGTGAGGTCTCGTTGCAGGACCCAGCGGATGACCCAGACCATGTCCAAGCCCATGACCGCCGCCGCGTGGAACAGCGGGGCGAGTAGGGCTTCGCCGCGTTCGACCCAGTGTGTTTGTTCGCCGTGCGCGGCGGTGGTGGCCGCTAGGGCTCTGGCCCGGTTGACAGCGACAGACCAGGTCTCGCATCCGGCGAGCGGCGTCCAGCGCACGGGTGTGGTGCCTGGTGGTGGGGTGGTGGTACCGGAGGGGTCGAAATACCAGCACCGCCCGCGCTGTTGGCGCCAAGCGAGCGTCAGGTGGACGAGGTCGGCTTTGGTGCTGGTGGCGACTACGGCTCCGGGGGCTTGGGCGATGGCGGGGGCGACGATCCCGGTGGTCTTGCCCGATCGCGGCGGCCCGAGGACCAAGGTGGCGTGCTGGGGGCCGGCGTGCCAGGTGTAGTTGCCCTGCCAGCCGAGTCGCACCCCGGCCCAGGTCCAGCGGTGCGGGTAAGCACCACCGGCACCCGTGGTGAGGGCGGGGTGGGTGGCGGCTTCGATGACGTTCGTGGTGGTGGTGTTCATGGTTCAGATCCCCTGTCCGTGACGGATGGTGTTCTGGTTCTCCACCTGGCGTGTGAGGGCGTGGCGCGCGCGGGCCCACCACCCGTCCCCCAGGTCACGCCCGGCTGTGTTGTCGAGGAGCGTGTTGGCGGGCTTTCCGGTGATCTCCCGCCACGCCTCCACCCGGGTCGCGGCTTCCACCCAGGCTCTGCGGGCGGCCCGGTCGTCGGGTTGGGGTCCGAGCAGTCCGACCAGGTGCGGGTCGGGGCCCGCGTCGACCGCCTGCGCGATCACAGCCAACCGCTGGTCGATCGCGGCGGTGATCGCGGCGAGTTGTTGTCCGTCGTGGCGGTGCCGTGCCGCCCAGTCGTGGCGGTCGCGCAGTTCGACAGCGGCCTGCCGCGCCTTGCGCTCGAGGTCCGCCAACTGGGTGGATAGCCACGGGACATCGGCCGGCTGCTCCGCGAGGGCACGCCGGGATTCGGCGAGACTCTCCAGCCGGGCGGTGGGGTCGGGGGGCATGTCGGCCAGAACCGCTTCGAGGATCCGATCTCGCTCGGCTACCAGCGCCCCCAGCGGACGCACAGGCTCGACGCCCTCGCCAGCCATGTTCACCGTGGAAAGGGTTTGGGCTTTGCTGACACCGAGTGCGGCAACGATGTGGTCGATCTCACCGTGCGGCTCTAAAACTCGTCCGGGATCGGGTTGAGCGACGACGTACAACCGGTTGGACTGGCGTCCCCTGGAGAGCCCGACGTAGCCGGCTTCGGCGAAGAGACGGTCGTCGCCGAGCAGGAACGCCTCATCTGTCGTCATGCCCTGCGCCTTGTGAACCGTGGTCGCGTATCCGAGGGTGAGATGCCCCTGCTCGACGTACACCCACGGGATCTCCCGGCACAAGCCGTCCGTCTCCGCGGCGATGATCGACTGCCCGGGTTGTATGTCGGTGATGGTTAGGCGGGTCCCGTTGACCAGGCTGTGCTTGCGGTCGTTACGTGTGCACATGACACGGTCACCGACCATGAACAGCCGGCCCGCCACCTCAACCCGGATGGCGGGGTCGAGCTCACCGGCGGACACCCGCAACCCCTGCGCCGCGCTGTTCAACGCGTCGACCTCGGTCCGCCGGGTCGCGAGCATCACCGCATCCACCCCACGCACCGACGCTTCATGCCAGTCGGCGGCCATGCGCTCCACCCGCTCGCCGGCGGTCGCGGTCACGGTGACCCGCCCGGCGGTCTGGTAGGCGGCGAGCGCGGGGGAGGGCCGGTGTTCGCGCAACCGGTCGAGCGCGGCCCGCTCCCAGCCTTCGACCTGGCGGCGGTTGGTCTCGAGCCGCCAAGTCGGGACCCGGCCCACCAGGTGGGCGAACCCCCCGCCCGCGTCGATCTCGGGCAACTGGCGGGGGTCACCGACCAACACCAGCCGCCAGTCATATCTATCCGCGGATGCGGCGAGGCGATGCAGTTCGCGGGTGCCGACCATCCCGGCCTCGTCGACGACGATCACCGACCCCGGTTCGGGGCGCGACCGCGGGTCGTCGATGTCCGCGACCAGCCGGGCCAACGTCACCGACGGGATCCCAGAACCGGCCTGCAGCTCCGCCGCCGCGCGGGCGGCCAGCGCGGCGCCGATCACCGGCACATGATCGGCGGCCCACGCGGCGCGGCACGCGTCGAGCGCGAACGTCTTGCCGGCCCCGGCCTTGCCGACGACCACCACAACACCAGCAGGCGAGCCGCAGACACCTCGGACCAGTTGCCGCTGCTCTTCGGACAACTGCGGTCGCTCCGCGATCGCCTGCTCCACAGCCCCCGACCTTGCGCCACCGGCGTCGCGGTCGGCCGACCGGTCGGCGATGGCGAGCAGGTCGCCCTCGGTCGCGAGAAGGTCGACGGTCGTCCAGCGCCGCATCGACACGTCCGCATCCGTCGCGGTCAACTCCACGGTTGCTCCCGCGTCGGTCACCTGGGCGGCCAGCGCCTCGAGACGCTCGAGCGTCGCCCCGCCCTGGTGCTCGCCGGCGAGAGCCCGCAGTAGGTCCCGCCGGTCGAACGAAGACGCCTGGGCGGTCAACCCGACCGGCGAGCACAACCGCTCCACCACATCTTTCGGCCACTCGACGCCGGTTACGCGCCCGGTGACCCCGGCCAGGTCGACACCGGCCGCCTCGGCCTGCGCCCGCCAGGCTTCGAACAATCCGGTCGGCTCCTCGGCGGCCTTGGCCGGGCGGGTGTCCAAGGTTGCGACCCGGGCCGCGTTCGCGGAGGACAGGCCGCGCCGCTCGAGCGCTTCGAGGATCTCGGTGCGCCTGGTGGAGAACCCGTCGATCAGATTCCTGGGGACACCGATGAGGTCTGCTTGGCCGTTGCGGACCGGCCCCCATTCCACACCCAGATGAGCGGACAGCTCGGCGCGAAGCCGGGCCTGGTAGATGAACCCGGCGGTCCGTGCGTGACGGTAGATGGCGCGCGAGTCCAGAGCCGACCACCGCCCTGTGCTGTCCTGCACCAAGTTCGAGGCGACCAGATGGGTGTGCAACTGCGGGTCACCCGCACGGGAGGTCCGGTGCCCGAACCCCGCCGCCACCAACCCCGCCACCTTGACGCGTTCGATCCCGTTGTGACCCCGCCGGGCACGAACAGCATCGGATTCCAAGAACCTGATCGCATCCCCGATGGCCCGGTCGTGCGCGTCGGCGACCACCGACCTCACCCGGGGGTCGGGGTGCAGCGCCCAGATCAGCGACACCGACTTGGGTGCCGAGAACGTCAGGTCGAGACCCGCCAACCGTCCGTCGGAAACCGTGACCAGCGGTGTGCCCGTGTGGGGGTGGCAACCGGCGAGGACCCGTCGGAACTCGTCCTCACCCACCACGCCCCCGAGGCCGAGGTTGGCGATCCCCGAGCCGACCCAAGTGCCCGGCGCCTCCCCGGCACCGATGTAGTAGTCCTCCCGGCCGGCCGCCACCTGCGAGCAGTAGTACCCCGCCGCGTCGGGGCCGAGTCGTCCGATCGACAGCATCACGACCACCCCCTCAGTGAGGCGGCGGCCGTGGCCGTTGGGCGGGTCGGGTTGTCGAGGTGTTGCGGGGCTTCAGTCATGGGGTGATCGTGAACCCCGGGTGTTGCCGAAACGCTTGCCGAACCTGTTGCCAAAAACGTTGCGCAAAGAAAAATCCCAGGTTGCGCACCCCGCAACGGTGTTGCGCGCCGCGCAACACCCCCACCCACCCGGCAGGAAAGGAGGGTCGTCCCGGCGTAGTTGTAGGGGCGTGAGGCCGCGGTGAACCCCCTCCCTGCGGCCACACGCCCAAGGGCGACCAGCCGCCGTGCCGGGCTCCTGGCCGTGGCCGGCATTCTCGCCGCCCTGGCGTTACCACAGGCGGCGTCGGCGGCCGGGACGACCATGAGCCCCGACACCGTCACCCCGGTCGCCGACCCGGG
>DATLUM010000048.1 GCA_035533095.1 Acidimicrobiales bacterium
AGGGCGGTCTCGTTTACCTCGAGCATCCGTATGACTCGTCGCGGCGGCACCTTTCCGAGGAGGCGATCCAGGCTCTCGCGGACCAAATCGACATCGTCGAGGTGTTCAACGGGCGATCCGACGACAAGTCCAACCGAAAAGCTGCAGACCTGTGCAGCATCATCGGCGCGGTGGCCGGGGCCGGGTCCGATGCCCATTCGCTGCCGGAGCTGGGCTCGGTGTACATCGAGATGGAAGACTTCGAAGGCCCTCAGGACTTCCTTGCCAGGCTGCGGGACGGGAGGATAGTCACGGGTCGACCGGCGTGGCGGCTGGCGGCCGAGACGTTGGTAGGGCATAACATTCGCCGTCGATGAACCGGCAGGGCGCCAGGTGGACTGGCTGGGCGAAGTTCGCGACGATTCCGCTGCTTGCGGTTGTGATCGGCGCGGGGGTGGCCATCGCGTCGAGCCCTTCGTCTTTGACCCGAGTCTCCCACTCGCTCGGCACGCCGGTTCCCATCGTTCCGAGTCCGAGCCCGGTGATCGCGACCCCGGTGCCTTCCGTCACCGAGCCGGGCGTCCTCGGCAAGTCCCCGGTGTTCGAATCGGCGGGGTCTTCCGACCTGGTCGGCCTGGCGCCCAACCTCGCAGTTGCTTCGGCGGACGGTGGAAAGACCTGGACAACACTCGCGCCGCCCTCCGGCAGCTCGGGCGTGATGATCGATCCCGAAAATCCGCTCCACGGCGTCGCCGGCGGCCTCACCGTGCAGCTGACCACCGACGGTGGCACAACATGGAAGGCGATCAAGGCCAGCCCGCCTGCGCCCGCGCCCTATCAACCGTTCGAGGTGAGCCCGTTCGACGGCAGCGTCTGGTTCCTGCTCCACGGGGGCAAGCTCCTCAGGACGCGCGATGCCGGGCTGACGTGGAAGGACCTCGGCCTGCCGGTTGTCGCTAGCCCGGTGATGGCGGCAGGACCGACTCTCGGGCAGTTCTACCTGGCGGTCGGAAACCGGGTGTTCGAGCTGGTCGACAACGGGCAGCAGATCACCGAGCAGCCCGCCTTGCCGCCGGGGGTCGTGGTGGCGCAGCTCGCGGCGGTGGGCGGCAGCCAGGCGGCGCTGGCCGCCCGCACCGGGGCAGGGGGTCTCTACCCGCTGACCGGCTCGGCCTGGTCGCAGGTCAGCGGCGCGCCCCAGGGGCAGCTGGCAGCCGGGGCCGGCATCCTGGTGGTGGGCGACGGGGCGGGCATGCTTGGCTTGCAAGGGAGCGTGTCCTACAGCACGGACCTGGGCGTCACGTGGCGCCGGGGGTCAGGCGTGCCTTATGACCAGAGCGTGCAGGCGGTGGCGGGGCAGCCGGGCTCGAAGACCTTCTACGCCTACTGCTACGGCGGAGACGTGTACGTGTCCGCCGACGGCGGAGGGACGTGGACGGTGCTAAGTCGCGCTCTGCGAAGGCGAAGCGGTTAGCTCGCCGCCGTTCGCCTCGAAGTTCAGACCGCCGCCGCCCGTACCGGTCGCCCGATCGGCATTCTGAATCTGAACCCGTCCGCCCGTACCTCGCATGATCACAGGAACGGTCCGGGCGAGGATCCTGGCGTCCATCGCCAGCGACCAGCCATTCACGTATTTCGTGTCGTAGTGGATGCGGTGATCGAGGCTCGGGTTGGAGCGGGCGCTGACCTGCCAGAGACCGGTGAGGCCGGGTCGCATCGCGAGGCGGCGATCCTGGTCGAAGACGCTTTGGGGGAGCTCATCCACGTCGTGCGGGCGCGGCCCGACCAAGCTCATGTGCCCGGCCAGCACGTTGTACACCTGGGGCAGCTCGTCGAGGCTGAAGCGACGCAGCCATCTGCCGGTGCGGGTGACGCGGGGGTCGTCCGGGATCTTTACCATGCCAGTCGCGACGTTGAGGTGGGCGCAATCCTGGAGGAGCAGCTCGGCGCCGTCGACCATGGTGCGAAACTTGAGCATTCGAAAGTGCCGGCCGTGGCGGCCGACGCGGCGGGCCTTGTAGAGCACGGGCCCGGGAGAGTCGAGGCGGATCGCGGCGGCGATCGCGATCACGATGGGCAGCGTCACCGTGGCCAGCGCCAGGCAGGCCGTGATGTCGAAGGCCCGCTTAACACGGTGGGCCGACGCCGACCCACGCGCAATGCGGTGGGGGATCGTCGTTACGTCTCCCGATTCAGCCCTAGGCATTTGCCTAAACCCCTGTGTCCAAAGCGATCGGACGGCCCGGTGCCGAAGGGTTTCAGCATAAGGGCAATCTGTCAAGTGCGGAGTTGAGAGGTTGCGCGGGATCTAGATCGCCGCAACAATCACTCGCTAAACGCAACCTTGACACTGATCCTGAAGCGTGTTAATACGAGGCGTGCACCGGCGGGCTGGGTATGCCCTGTGGCTGTAGGTGTTATCTTCGGAGCCCACGGTGTTGCCGTTTGCAGGGCGTCGGGCCCTCTCGAATAAGGAGCCGTATATGCTGAATCATTCGATGCTCCGCAAGGCGCTGCCCGCTTTTGCGGTCACCGGGATCGTGGGCTTCTCGTTCCTGGCCACCGGTGGTGGCGCTCTCGGCGCCGCGCTGACCGTCGTCTCCACCTACGGTTCTGGCCAGACCGTGCCCGGCGGCGGCCTTTTGAAGGGCGGTCCCGGCTCGACGGGGGTCACTCCCGGCGAGGACGTGTTCATCCGCGGCAACGACGACGCCAACTGGATGAACCACTACAACACCACCACTACCGGAACCTGGAGTGGGTACGTG
>DATLUM010000049.1 GCA_035533095.1 Acidimicrobiales bacterium
GGCGTGCAGCATGTCGTCGTCGGCCACCCCGTGCTTGCGGGCGCTCGCCAGGATGACCGGGTCCCATCTACTCCATCAATATAACTTGATGCGCGGCCGCTGGTGACCCAAGAGCGTCGCGCGAGCGGCGCCGCCCAGAACAGGGAGTTCCGGACCGCGAGCGGCACGAGGGACCTGACGACTTGACAGAGACAAAGTCGGCGTAATGGGCGGATATTCGCCTCAGCCGTCGCCACGATCGGTGGCCATGGTGCAGGCGTGATCCGGTCGCTGTGGAGGCGCGGATCCGACAACATGGCGTCCATGCCTGTTCGGGTTGCCATTGTCGGGGACTACCAGCCGGACCACGAGACGCACCCGGCGACCACTGCAGCGGTGCACCACGCCGGGGAGTACCTGGACTTGGCTATGGAGGTCTCGTGGATCGCAACCGACGACGCCGACTCGCTAGCTGCGCTGGGTGACTTTGACGGAGTCTGGATCGCTCCGGGGAGCCCGTACCGGAGCCTTGATGGCGCTCTCGCTGCCATCGGGGTGGCGCGTGAGCATGAGATTCCCCTGCTTGGTACCTGCGCCGGTTTCCAGCACGTGGTCATCGAGTTCGCCCGCCGTGTCCTCGGCGAGGCTGGGGCGCATCACGCCGAGTACGACCCTCTGGCCGCGTCGTTGTTCATCACGCCGCTGTCATGCTCCCTGGCCGGGAAGACATTCGAGGTGGCACTGGACGCAGGAAGTCTGACGCACGAGGCCTACGGCAAGACGCGGGTGTCCGAGCGCTACTACTGCAACTTCGGGTTGAACCCGGAAAAGGAGCCGGCTCTGGCCGCAGCCGGGCTGAAGATCACCGGGCGAGACCAAAGCGGCGAGGCGCGGATCATCGAACTTGCTGAACATCCCTTCTTCGTGGGGACACTGTTCGTACCGCAGGTCGCGAGTTCCCGGGAGACTCCTCACCCGTTGGTCACAGCCTTCGCCCGCAGCGCGTCCACCTGCTCGGAGCGACGGACGAACTCCGACTCGAATGGCCACCGCTCCATCGCGGAGCGGTGGGTCACCGACGACGATCTGTTCGCAGCCCGGCGACGCTTCGCCGACCGTATACCCGGCTTCAGGCCACCGGTCGCCTACAGCGTCGCCCGGATGGACGACGGTCATCTGAGCTTTGGTCATGTCAATGGCCCCACCGGCGAGCACCGGCTTCCCGCCGCCGTCCTGGCCTCCTTCTGCGGCTACACCAACCGGACCGGCACCTTCGCTCTGAGCAGGGATGACTTCTCTTGTGCCGTGGCCGCCCTGGCGCCGGCCGAGGCCGCTACTCACTGGGAACACCCCAACCTGTGGTCGTGGCGACGGTTGCTAGAACAGGCCGGGCCGGAAAGTTCTTTCATAGCCTTATATCTCACCAACCTCGACGACCCAGTGGCCGACGAGCACGATGCTGCCTTCCGGTCGCTTCTGCCCGTACCCGAGCAGAACGGCAGCGCAGCCGGCTAGGTTGGACAAACGAACAGGCGCTCGTAGGCGCTATGCACCTCTCGCTATCTGGGATCAGATTCTGTCGGAGGCCGTGCAACGTAGGGCGACGGACAACCACCGAGCATGGCCACCGCCGGGACGTCTTACCGGAGATCACTGAAAGTACATATCGCCGATTTAGCGTGCCCGGGTCGAGGTCGGTCCGTACTTGGACGAGCGCAAGATTCTGCTCGCTAAATCGGTTCCAGTTCGCTTTCTGCGGGCTCACAAGGAAGAAGTGTTATCAAGAGGGAAAGTTAGTAACAGATATCACACATCTGTGATTAACTGGAGGGTGTGGTAACAGATACGCGTCCTTCGGGGTGGCCTGCCCTCAGCTATGAGGAGCGCCCCTGGAAGATCCCAGACGGGATCTCGCGGACCGAGCGTCGGAAGCTCGCAACTATTTATAGAGCGGCCGTCGTCCCCGAAATCGCCAACATAGGCCGTGTACCGCTACCTGGCGAGGTCGAGGCGGTGGTCGCTGAAGCTTCCGCCGAGATCGCCCGGTTTGACGCCGAAGTGGGCGCTGACATCGCACCCTTCTCTGCCATCCTGCTGCGCTCCGAATCTGCCGCCTCCTCGAAGATCGAGAACTTGACCGCTTCGGCCAAGGCGATCGCCCTCGCAGAGCTCGGTGACCCGAGCCGGCGAAACGCTGCGGTCATCGTGGCCAACACGCACGCCATGCAGGCAGCCATCGCTCTCGCCGACCATCTTGACGAGACTGCAATCCTGCAGATGCACTCCGCACTTGTGGAGCCGACTCATCCTGAGTGGTGCGGCCAGTGGCGAGACGAGCAGGTCTGGATCGGCGGGAGCAACGCTGGGCCATTCGGCGCGCTCTACGTGGCCCCTCACCATGAGCACGTCCCGGGCCTCATGAGGGACCTGGTCCGGTTCCTCGACCGTGATGATCTGTCCCCGCTCACCCAAGCGGCCATAGCGCACGCCCAGTTCGAAACGATCCATCCCTTCCCCGATGGGAATGGCCGGGTCGGGCGCGCTCTTATACACGCGCTGTTGAGAGGTAAAGGCCTCACACGCCAGGTGACCGTGCCAGTGTCTGCCGGCCTGCTCGTCGACACAGACGGGTACTTCACGGCTCTAGGCGAATACCGACTCGGTGATCCGACCCCACTAGTTCATCGCCTCGCCGACGCCTCCCTTGCCGCAATCGCCAACGGACGAGGGCTGCTCAGGGAGCTGCACGAGTTACGCGAGAGCTGGGATGAGCGGGTCAAGGCAAGGCGTGGTGCCACCGCTTGGTCAGTGGCTGATCTGCTGCTGCGTCAGCCGGTGGTCGACTCGGCTCTCATCCAAGAGGAGCTAGAAGTGCCGGCCATGACGGCCAACCGGGCAATCGAGGCTCTAGTGGACGCGCGGATCTTGACGAAGGTCTCCGGCAACTATCGGGACCGCAAGTGGGCAGCTAACGATGTCCTGACCGCTCTCGACGCATTTGCTACTCGGGCTGGTCGGCGAGGCGGCTGAGACCAGGAGCCACCTCCAGAGTCCCGGCACGCCCGACTTCGTCATCTGCCCTGATCCGGGGAGACGGCTTCGGATCCAGAAAGGAGCTTTTGGCGACGGGCATGTCCAGCCGGCTCGCTGACCGCCAAGCTGGAGCGCTGAACGTGCCGGAAAATTTCACCGTGGACCGGAGCGTTCTGCATCGCCTTCCAGGCTGCCTTGCGGCACCGATGACCGCTCGGTATCGCCGATTTGGATCGGGGGACCGAGGCTGGCGGGATCTGATCTGGGCGCGTGTTCGGAGCGGTGAAGTGATACCATGACACCATGGCGAAGAACTTCACGGTCAGACTCCCCGACGACGTAGCCGCCGACGCCGAAGCCCTAGCCCGCGCCGAAGGAAAAAGCCTCAACGAGACCGTAAAGACTGCATTGATCGAAGCCGTCGAACGCCGCCGCAGCGACCCTGAGTTCAAGAAGACCCTGAAGAAGATCATCGAACAGGACCGAGAGCTGCTCGAACGCCTAGCCAGGTGACCTTCCGGTACCTGGAGCTCGACGACTATCTGGCCATCGCCGCTGAGGTCACCGGTCTGCAAGTCGAGACGCTTGTCAACGCGACAAAGACAGACCTGGCCGACTCGGCCCTTCACGCTCGGGCGGCCAGTTTCGGAGATCAGGAGTTCTATCCCGACTTCGTGGACAAGGCGGCGCTGCTGATCGTGCGGCTGGCAAAGAACTTCGGTGATCACAGATTGATCACAAACGCGCCGGGATCGGCCGGTACAGAGCCCCTTGAAGCGGGACGACCGGATGACAGAAATCGCCTCTGACCAGCCACGACGTGATTCATCGGGACGGGTCGGGATGGTCCTGATCGGAGTTCGATTCCCGCTCCGGGCACAGCCAGCAGCTTTCGAGCGTTTTCGCACGACGGGTCGCGCGAAAGGCGTCGGTTTCTTCCCGTACCCCATTGGGTCGATGTTGGGAATCGTGAGGGGAGTGGCGTGCGATGATTTCCGTGGTGGCACGCCGCTCATCTCTGACGAACACGCTCTACCGCCTGGCCCGCGCGTCTGCTACTGGCCGGGCCGCAAGCAGGGGGCCGGCATCGCTGGCGAAGCGTCAGGTGCGCCGCGCCGTCTACCGGTCCGAAGGCAAAGAGACCCGTCGCTTCTTCAAGATGTTCGGGCTGTAGGCGGGGACGCGCCACAAATCGTCAACGGCCCGAGCGGCGTTAGCGGCCTGAGGTTTTTGCGGGACGAATCTGTTTTGGGGGACAAGGCCGTCGTCGTATGACGTCTGTGTCCCGCAAAAAGTGAATGTCCCGGAAAAAGACCGGGCCCGTGGCGCAGGGTCAGGTCCGTGGACGCATTGGGCCGCCGATGGCAGCCCAAGAAGACCCCTCCTCGGAGGCCGGCGCCGGCCAACCGCCCTCGCCGGCCCCGCGCTCGTCAACACCACCGCCGGCCCCGCCCTCGCCGCCGCCGCCGGCCCCGCGCTCGTCAACATCACCGCCGGCCCCGCCCTCGCCACCGCGGCCGGCCCCGCCCTCGCCACCGCGGCCGGCGGTCGTCGCGGCCGGCTCGTCGTCGGCCTCCTGCTCCACGACAGTCGGCAACTCGATGTGGATGACCGTGCCCCCACCCGGAGGTGACGCCGCTGCCACGGTCCCGCCGTGCGACTCCACCACCTGCCTGACGATCGCGAGCCCCAGTCCCGACCCGGGCATGGCCCGGGCGCTGTCCGCCCGGTAGAAACGATCGAACACCTTCGGCAGGTCCCTCTCGCCGATACCGGGACCCTGGTCGCGCACGTCGAGCGTCCATCTGTCGCCCCGCGCCAGCCACACAGCCACGTGCCCGTCGGGAGGGCTCCACTTGGCTGCGTTGTCCAACACGTTGAGCACGGCCCGCTCGAGCAGCGTCGGCTGTGCCCGCACCGACCCGGGGGTCAGCTGCACGTCGAACACGACCGCCGGCGCGCGCCGGCGGGCCCGCTCGACGGCGCGCTCGACGAGCGCGTCGAAGCGCACCTCGATCGGCTCGGACTGGACCTCGTCCTCGCGTGCCAACTCGACCACGTCGCCGACGAGCGTCGTGAGCTCCTGGAGCTGCGCGTTGACGTCGGCCATGAGCTCGGCCCTGTCCTGCGCCGGCAGGTCGGGTACCCGCAGCAGCACCTCGATGTTGGTACGCAGGCTCGTGAGCGGCGTGCGCAGCTCGTGGCCCGCGTCTGAGATGAGCTGGGCCTGCTGGCGCCGCGACGCCGCCACCGCGGCGAGCATCGCGTTGAACGATCTTGCCAGTCTCGCCAGCTCGTCGTCGCCCTGCTCCTCGATGACCGCCTCGAGGTTCTGCGTCTCCGCCACATGCTCGGCGGCGGCGGTCAGCCTCTCCACGGGCCGCATGGTCGCCCTGGCGACCAGGTAGCCGAGCGCGACAGCGGCCGCGACACCGGCGAGGGCGACCAGCCACAGGATCGTGCGAAGGTCGGCGAGTGTGTGCTCGATATCGGTTAGCGGCCGGGCGATCTGGATCGCGTACTGCTCGCCGTTGAGACCGACGTAGCCGCCCTCGGTGATCACCCGGTAGCGCTCGCCCTGGTATCTGACCGTGTCGACGCTGTAGCCGTGGTCGGTCGAAGCCAGCTGCGCTTGGGGCCCGCTCACCGACATCGGCGGTGAGATGCTGGTGAAGGCGATGCTCCCGTCGGTGCCTATCACCTGCAGGAAGCTGTCGTGGTTGCGGTGCAGGAAGGTCGCCACTCTTTGGGGGTCGAGGCCGCCACCAGGCGAGAGGCTCTGCGCGATCGAGACGTCGCTCTGCAGCGACGAGTCGACCTGTCCCAACAGCTCGTGCCTGACCGCGAAGTAGGACGCTATTGCGGCCACCGCCAGGGTCAGCCCGACCGCGAGCGCGACGAGCGTGGTGAGGCGCGCCCGGAAGCTCGTTCGGCGGACCCATGTGGGCACGGGCTAGCTCCTCACCGCTTCTCTCAGGACGTAGCCGACCCCGCGCACCGTGTGGATGAGGCGCGGCTCTCCCGACGCCTCGGTCTTGCGTCGCAGGTACCCGATGTAGACCTCGAGCGAGTTGGAGTTGGCGCCGAAGTCGTAGCCCCACACGCGGTCGAAGATGAGCTCTCTCGGCAGGACCTGGCGGGGGTTGCGCAGGAGCAACTCGAGCAGGAGGAACTCGGTGCGGGTCAACTCGATGCGCCGGCTGCCCCGGAACACTTCCCGTGTTCCCGGGTCGAGGGAAAGGTCCGAATAGCGCAGGACCTCGTCGTCGCTGGGCGTGCCCCGGCGGAGCAGCGCCCTGATCCGCGCCAGGAGCTCCTCGAGCGCGAACGGCTTGACCAGGTAGTCGTCGGCGCCGGCGTCGAGGCCCTCGACGCGCTCGTTGACCGCAGCCCGTGCCGTGAGCATCAGCACCGGGGTCGCGTCGCCGGCTTTGCGAAGCCTGCGGCACACCTCGAGACCGTCCATCCGCGGCATCGCGACGTCGAGGACTATCGCGTCGGCCGGCCGCTCGGCGTGCGCCAGCAGCGCGGCCGAACCGTCGTCGGCGGTCTCGGTCTCGTAACCCTCGAACCGCAGGGCGCGGTCGAGCGCCTGGCGGACCGCCGGCTCGTCGTCGACAACGAGGACTCTCATCCCCTCCAGTGTTGCGGAAACACATGAGAATCGGCTGAACCGGACCCCCTTGCTCCGGTACGATTCGACTCCCATGTCCCGCGTGCTGATCGAGCGCCGCTTGATGGACGTAGCCCAGAGGCTCAAGCGCGCCCGGGAGGAGCTGGCGATCATCGACGAGCAGCTGGCGGTTCTCGCCGACGCCGCCGACGAGGCGCGCATCCGCTCGCTGGTCTCGGAGACCCCGCTGGCGCACCGGGACTACACCGACGCCCAGCGTCACGCCGACGCCATGGACCGCACTCGCCGGTCGGTCCTCTCCGACGTCGCCGAGCTGGAAGCCGCCCAGGACGACCTGCTCGACCGGCTGATCGCCGAGACCACCGCGCCCTGACACGCCCGTATCGTGCGGCGCGCGACCGCCGGGCGTGGCAGGCTGTTCGCTCCGCAGGTACCCCAGCACCGGAGGAGCGACGTACGTGGCTGTGCGAGTTGTGATCGCCGAGGACGAGGCGATTGTCCGCCTCGACCTCAAGGAGATCATGGAGGAAGAGGGTTACGAGGTGGTCGGCGAGACCGGCCGCGGCGACGAGGCGGTGGACCTCGTCAGGCAGCACAAGCCGGACCTCGCGATCCTCGACATCAAGATGCCCGGCTCTGACGGCCTGACCGCGGCACGGGCCATCAGCTCCGATCGGCTGTGCGCGGTGCTGATCCTGACCGCGTTCAGCCAGCGGGACCTGATCGAGCAGGCCCGCGACGCCGGCGCCCTCGCGTACCTGGTCAAACCTTTCCAGAAGAGCGAGCTGCTGCCGGCGATAGAGATGGCCATCGGCAGGTTCGCGGAGATGAAGGCGCTCGACGATCAGGTCAAGTCGCTCGAGGAGAGCCTGGAGGTCCGCAAGGCCGTCGACCGGGCCAAGGGCGTCCTCATGGATGAGCTCGGCTGGGGCGAGCGCGAGTCGTTTTCGTGGATCCAGAAGCGTGCGATGAACGACAGGGTCAAGATGGTCGACGTCGCCGACCGCGTGATCGACGGCAGCCTGCGACCCGAAGGACCCGCGGCCGCGGACGCCGGCAGCGGCTCGGATCACTAGCGCCGGAGGGGCTGATGACTACCTGGCAGTTTGCTGACATCTTCGAGGCGATCGCGGACGTCCTGCCCGACGCCCCCGCGCAGCGCCACGGCGACACCGTGTACAGCTGGGCCGAGTTCGACCGCCGCGCCGACTCGCTCGCGGCCGACCTGATCGGGGCCGGCCTCGGCCAGCAGTCGAAGGTCGCGGCCTATCTGTACAACGGCCCCGAGTACCTCGAGGTGTACTACGCGGCGTTCAAGGCCGGCATGGCGCCGGTGAACGTCAACTACCGCTACGGCCCCGGCGAGGTCACCTACCTCCTCGACAACGCCGACGCCGAAGCGATCATCTTCCACGCGTCGTTCGCGCCGCTCCTCGAGGAGATCCGCGGCGAGCTCCCCAAGGTCAAGGCCTGGTACGTGGTCGACGACGGGTCCGACGTTCCGGCCTGGGCCAAGCGCTACGAGGATGTCGCAACCGCCAAGACGGACAGGACCAAACCCCCCTGGGGGCGCTCGCCTGACGACCTGCTGCTCCTGTACACCGGGGGCACCACCGGGATGCCCAAGGGTGTGATGTGGCGCCACGACGACCTGGTCAACGTCCTCGGCGCCGGCGGCAACCCGTTCATAGGCGCGCCCCCCGCCGAGGACGTAACAGAGATCCGCGCCAGGCTCGAAGCGGGGCAGAAGGGGGTGTCCTCACTGCCGGCGTGCCCGCTCATGCACGGGACGGGGCAGTTCAGCGCGTTCATCGCTCTCGTCGGCGGCGGCTCGGTGGTCACCATGCCGAACCGCACGTTCGACCCGGCTCTGCTGTGGCGCACGGTGTCCGACGCCGAAGTCAACGCGATCGCGATCGTGGGCGACGCGTTCGCGCGACCGATGCTCGCCGAGCTCGACGCGAACCCGGGGAAGTACGACCTGTCGAAGCTCCTCGTCATCAACTCCTCCGGCGTGATGTGGAGCCAGGAGGTCAAGGACGGGCTCCTCCGCCACATCCCCCACGTCATCCTCTTCGACAGTCTCGGCTCGTCCGAGGCGGTAGGGCTCGCTGCGAGCGTCTCCGCCGCGGGCGCCTCCGCGTCGACGGCCCGCTTCAGCCTCGGCAACGGCGTGCGGGTCCTCACCCCCGACGATCGCGACGTCGAGCCCGGCTCGGGTGACGTCGGCGTCATCGCGCTCCCCGGGTTCATGCCCGTCGGCTACTACAAGGACCCCGAGAAGACCGCGCGCACGTTCCGGGTGCTCGACGGCCAGCGGTACTCGGTGCCCGGCGACTGCGCGACGGTCGACGCGGACGGGACCATTCAGTTGCTCGGGCGCGGCTCGGTGGTCATCAACACCGGCGGCGAGAAGGTCTACCCCGAGGAAGTCGAGGAGGTCATCAAGCAGCTGCCCCAGGTCGCGGACGCGGTGTGCGTCGGCGTGCCCAACGAGCGCTTCGGCGAGGCCATCTGCGCGGTGGTGGAGGTGTACCCCGACGCCACGGTGACCGACGACGAGGTCCGCGACGCGGTACGTGCGAAGCTCGCCGGCTACAAGGTGCCGCGCACGGTGCGCCTCGTCGACAGCATCGGGAGGAGCCCGGCGGGCAAGGTCGACTACCAGCGCCTGAAGGCCGATTCCGCCGCGGAGGTCGCAGGGGCGGAGCGCTGATGGGTCGCTTCGTCGACCCGGTGATCGCGGCGGACCTCGAGGCGATCCCTTTCAACCTCAACCTCGGCCATGACAGCCTCGCTGTTTCGCGCGACTTCAGGTCCCAGATGGCCGCGGCGATCGAGCTCTCCGACGAGGTCGAGCGGGAGGATCACGTCGTGGCCGGCCGCTCACGGTGGGAAGGAGAGGGGCCCCACGTGAAGGTCCGCGTCTACCGGCCGAAGGGCGTCTCGGGGACGCTGCCGTGCGTCTACGCGATCCACGGCGGTGGTTACGTGATGGGCTCGTTGGACATGGAGGACCTCCGCTTCGACTCGTGGTGCCGGTCGCTCGGCGTCGCCGGCGTGTCGGTCGAGTACCGGTTGGCGCCCGAGCACCCGTACCCGGCCCCGCTGGAGGACTGCTACGCGGGGCTGCGCTGGGTGTTCGACAACGCCGGCGAACTGCAGGTCGACCCGTCGCGCATCGGCATCTGCGGGACCAGCGCCGGCGGCGGGCTCGCCGCCGGGCTGGCGTTGCTGGCGCGCGACAGGGGAGAGCTCCACCCGGCGTTCCAGCTGCTCGTCTACCCGATGCTCGACGACCGCCAGGTCACACCGTCGAGCAGGTGGGACGTCCCCATCTGGAGCCCGGGCAACAACGAGTTCGGTTGGCGCTCCTTCCTCGGCGACCTTTACGGAACCGACCGCATCCCTGCTTACGCCGCGCCGGCCAGGGCGGAGGACCTGTCGGGGCTGCCGCCGGCGTCGGTGTGGGTCGGCACGGCCGACGGCTTCTGCGACGAGGACATCGCCTACGCGCAGCGCCTGAACCAGGCCGGGGTGCACACGGAGCTGCACTTGTACCCGGGCGCACCGCACGGCTTCGACGCCTTCTCCGCTAAGGCTGCCGTGTCCCGGCGCTGCCGGCGGGACATGCAGGAGTGGCTGCGCGCGGCGTTCGGCCTGGACCGCGAACAGGAGAGCGCCGGTTGACCAACCGGAGAGCGCTAGTCACCGGAGGGGCCGGCTTCATCGGATCGCATCTCGTCGATGCTCTGATCCGCGACGGCGATGAAGTCGTTGCAATCGACAACCTCGAGACCGGCCACCGCGACAACGTCAACCCGGCCGCGCGGCTGGTCGTCTGCGACGTCGCGGACCCCGACGCCGTCGGCGACGCGATGCAGGGCGTGGAGGTCGTCTACCACCTGGCTGCCGCGCGGGCGGTCCTGCGCTCGGTGGACTTCCCCCGCGAGAGCGACCGGGCCAACACGGGCGGCACCTTGAACATCCTGGAGTGCGCGCGCCAGGCGGGTGCCAGGAGAGTGGTGAGCACGTCCTCGTCGTCGGTGTACGGCGGGGCCGCGGTGACGCCAACCCCAGAGACGGCTCCGCTCATACCGAGGTCCCCTTATGCCGTGTCGAAGATGGCAGGGGAGAACTACGCCCGCGTGTACTGGGAGCTTCACCGCTTGGAGACGGTGTCGTTGA
The DNA here is from genome assembly GCA_035533095.1 of Acidimicrobiales bacterium. Lineage (NCBI taxonomy): Bacteria > Bacillati > Actinomycetota > Acidimicrobiia > Acidimicrobiales > Acidimicrobiales bacterium. Next base: position 10,835 of record DATLUM010000049.1, read on the forward strand.
GGCTGTTCAACGTGTACGGCCCGCGCCAACGCCCAGAGAGCGCTTACGCGGCGGTGATCCCGTTGTTCGTGGACGCGCTGCGCGCCGGGCGGCCGCCGGAGGTCCACGGCGACGGGACCCAGAGCCGCGATTTCACTTTCATCGACGACACCGTCGCTGCGTTCCTGGCAGCGGGAAGCGCGCCCGCCGAGCGCTGCGCCGGCAAGGTCTACAACATCGCCGGCGGCAGCGACCACAGCCTGCTCGAGCTGCTCGAACACCTCAAACGCCTCCTGAACGTGGACATCGCGCCGACGCACACCGCCAGGCGCGCGGGGGACGTCGACCGCAGCCGCGCCGACGCCTCTGCGGCACAGCGGGACCTCGGCTGGTCCGCCACGACACCGTTCGACAAGGGGCTAGCCGAGACCGTCGCCTGGTTCACCCGGCGAGGCTGACCCCGGGCGCTCGCGACGGGGGTCGAGCAGAGGCCACTCCGGCTGCAAGCCACCACCTCGGCGTTTCCAGGCGAGGCCGGACAACGCCTCCAGCACCACGCGGTTCGCCAGATAAGCCGTGACCTCGGCGCTGTCGTAGGGGGGTGACACCTCCACGACGTCCATCCCGGCGAGTGGTACCTCCATCGCGACGCGCCGCACTGCGTCGAGCACCTGGCGCGCCGACAGCCCGCCCGGCTCCGGTGTGCCGGTCCCCGGTGCGGATCCGGGGTCGACGACGTCGACGTCGACGGAGAGGAAGACCGCGTCGCACCCGTCGGTGGCTATCGCCATCGCCTCGGTGAGGCACTCGTCGAGCCCGCGCGCGACGACCTCGGTCATCTCGAAGCTGCGCATGCCCTGGTCGGCCATCCACGCCAGGGTCTCGGGTTCGGGCCAGTACCCGCGCAGCCCGATCTGCAGGAACCTGTCGCCGCGCGCGGCGCCCGATTCGATCAGCCTTCGCATCGGTGTTCCGTGGCCGATCAACGACCCGAACTGCGTGTCTCCGGTATCCGCGTGCGCGTCGAAATGGATGACCGAGACCTTGCCCCAGCCGACGTGGCGCGCCACTCCTGTCACGTCCGGCCAGGCGATGGTGTGGTCGCCGCCGAGCACCACCGGGACGGCACCGGACGAGGCGATCTTCAGGACGGCCGCCTCGAGGCGCGCCATGCTCGTCTCGATCTCACCCGCCGGCATCTCCACGTCGCCGGCGTCCACCACGCGCAACTCGACGAGAGGGTCCACTCCCAGCGACAGGTGCGGGCGGCTCCCGTCGTGGGGGAGGTAGTCGGTCAAGCGGATCGCCTGTGGACCGAAGCGGGCGCCGGGCCGGTGCGAGGTGCCGCCGTCGTAGGGCGCCCCGAGGATCACCGCGCCGGCGCCGGCCAACGACTCGGGCTCGTCGAGGTCGGCAGCCGGCACGCCGAGGAACGTTGCGTCCGGGCCGTACATGTTCCCGATGCGCGCCACGCGCCGAGCGTAACGCCGAAGGCCGCCCGGCATCGCGCTGGCAGGCCATGACGTCGTCGCCGTCGCTGAACGCGATGACTTGAGGAGGCTTGAGCGCCGGCGAGTGCTGGATCGATCCGCTCTCTGAGGCTCGAGTCGATCAGCGGACCGGCCGTACCCGGTCCCCGGCTGTACGCTCGCAGCATGCCCGAGGGGTTCCACCCACCGCTCGAGGAGTACCTGGAGGCGATCCACGAGCTCGGTGAAGAGGGGATCGTCGTCATACAGGCGCGCCTCGCCGAACGCCTCGGGCACTCGGCGCCGGCCGTGTCGGAGATGATCCGCAGGCTGCGCGACGAAGGATATGTAGAGGAAAAAGACCGCCCGCTTCTGTTGACCACCCGAGGCAGGGCGCTGGCGGAGAGCGTGGTCCGCAAGCACCGCCTCGCTGAGCGGCTGCTCACCGACATCATCGGGCTCCCGTGGGAGAAGGCCCACATCGAAGCCGGGCGCTGGGAGCACGTCATCTCCGACGAGGTCGAAGCGCGACTCGTGGAGGTCCTGGGCAACCCCACGACATGCCCCCACGGCAACCCGATCCCCGGCGCCGGCGCCGCCCGCGACGACCTCACGGTCCTCTCGGAGAGCAAGCAAGGCGACCACGTGCGTCTCATGCGGGTCACCGAGCAGATCGAGATCGACCTCGACTCGCTCTCGTATCTCTCCTCCCACGGTTTCATCCCCGGTACAGAGGCGACCGTCTCCTCCCGGGCACCGGACGGGACTCTCATCCTCGACCTCGGTCCGCGCACCATCGCCCTCGGGCCGGCCCTCGCACAACAACTGTTCGTCACGGCGGCCTAACCCGTGGCGCGCGTGATGCTGCTGGACGGGAACTCGCTCACCTACAGGGCGTTCTTCGCGCTGCCCACCGATCTGGCCACCGCATCGGGGCAGGTGACCAACGCCGTGTTCGGGTTCACCTCGATGCTCATAAACCTCATCAAGGACCACCACCCGGACCAGCTCGTCGCCACGTTCGACCGGCCCGAGCCGACGTTCCGCCACAGCATGGTCGAGGGGTACAAGGAAGGGCGCGCCGAGACGCCCGACATCCTCCGCCAGCAGATGGGCCTGGTCCGCCAGGTCGTCGAGACCCTGCACATACCGACGGTCGAATTGCCCGGCTACGAGGCGGACGACGTGATCGCGACTCTCGCGACGCAGTCAGCCGCCCGCGGCGACGAGGTGATCGTCGTCACCGGCGACAGGGACACCTACCAGCTGGTGCAGGATCCCAACGTCAAGGTCCTGTACAACCGGCGCGGCGTCTCGGACTACGTCCTGTACGACGAGGCGGGCATCGCGGAGAGAACCGGTGTCACGCCCGAGAAGTACCCGCAGTACGCGGCGCTGCGCGGCGACCCGTCCGACAACCTCGCGGGCGTCCCGGGGGTGGGGGAGAAGACCGCGGCGAAGCTGATCAACACCTACGGGGACCTCGACGGGATCTTCGCCCACCTCGACGAGCTGACCCCCAAGCTTCGCCAGAGCCTCGCCGACTCGGAGGCGAAGGTCCGGGCGAACGCCTCGGTGACACCGCTGGTCCGTGACGTTCCCGTGTCGTTCGAACCCGACGAAGCCGCCCTCGGCGGGTGGGAGCTCGACGAGGTCCGCCGCCTGTTCGACTTCCTCGAGTTCCGCGTGCTGTGGGACCGTTTCGTCGATGCTGTCGGCGCTGCAGGCTCGGCTTCCGGCGCGCCGGCGGGCGCAACGTCGGGGGAGCGCCTCGACATCGACGTCGCCGCCCTCGACGAGAAGTCGGCCGCCGCCGCCATCTCCGCGTGGCTCTCCCAGGGCGCGGAGCTGAGCGTCGCGGGAGCGTGGTCCGGTCTCGAGGGGCGCTCGTCGCTGGTCGGGCTGGCGGCGATCCAGGTTCCCGCGCCGCCAGGACCGGTGGAGGTGCACTGGCTCGGGGAGTCGCTGCTCGACTCCGGCGACGTTCTCGAAGCCCTCGGCCGCCTGCTCAGCGACCCGAAGGTCCACGTGTCCGCGCACAACGCCAAAGCGCTGATGAGGGGGCTGTCGGTACTGGGGGTGTCTTTTACCAACCTGGAGCTCGACCCGTCGATCGCGGCCTACCTCGTCGACCCGGCCGGGGACCAGTACCTCCTCGAGGACCTCGCCATGCGCTACGCCGGCGTGGAGCTCGCCCGCGCGGACGGCCCGGAGCCGGGGCAGCTCGACCTCGCCGGCACCGCTGCGGAGCCGTCGGAGGAGGCCGGCCGGCGGGCGGCCGCGGTCGCCCGCCTCATCGAACCGCTCGGTGCGGCGCTGTCGTCGCGGGGGATGTCCAAGCTCTACGACGACGTCGAGCGGCCGCTGGTCCAGGTGCTCGCGAAGATGGAGGAGGTCGGCGTACGCGTCGACGTGGACCGGCTGAGGGCGCTCGCCGGCGAGCTCGCCTCGGAGGCCAAAAGGCTCGAAGCCGAGATACAGGACCTCGCGGGCGTGCAGTTCGTCGTCAACTCGACGCCTCAACTCCGAGAGGTCCTGTTCGACAAACTCGGCCTGGCACCTCAGAAGAAGACCAAGACCGGATACTCGACCGACGCCCAGACACTCGAGAAGCTTCGGGGTCAGCATCCGATCGTGGAGGCGCTACTGCGTTACAGGGAGGTGGAGAAGCTCCGGTCGACGTACGGGGAGTCGTTGCTGGCCGAGGTGGCGCCGGACGGGCGGATCCACGCGACGTTCAACCAGACGGTGGCCCGCACCGGCCGGTTGAGCTCCGACCAGCCGAACCTGCACAACATCCCGATCCGCAGCGACGAGGGCCGCCGGTTCAGGGAGTGCTTCCTGCCGGCGGAGGGATGCCGTTTCCTGGTCGCCGACTACAACCAGATCGAACTTCGGGTGATAGCGCACCTCGCGGAGGAGCCGTCTCTCGTCGAGGCGTTCAAGGCCGGGACCGACATCCACAACCTCACCGCGACTCGGATCTACGGGGTCGGCCCCGCCGACGTGACGATCGCGATGCGCTCGAAGGCGAAGATGGTCTCCTACGGCCTGGCCTACGGGATGGAGGCTTACGGCCTCGCCCAGCGGCTCGCCATCCCCGTCGATGAGGCCTCGGAGATCCTGAAGGCGTACTGGGCGGGGTTCCCCAAGGTGCGCGAGTACATGGACCGCGTCGTCGCAGAAGCGCGCTCGCGCGGCTACACCGAGACGTTGTTCGGCCGCCGGCGCAGCATCCCCGAGCTGCAGTCCAACCGCTACCAGGTGCGCTCCGCCGGCGAGAGGCAGGCCATGAACGCTGGGATCCAGGGCCTGGCGGCCGACATATTCAAGGTGGCCCTGGTCCGCCTCGACGAGCGCCTGACCGCCGGCGCTCTCGCATCGCGGCTGGTGCTGCAGGTGCACGACGAGGTGATACTCGAGGTCCCGCCCGAGGAAAAGGACACGGCCGCGTCCGCGGTGTCCGACGCCATGTGCGGCGCGGCCGATCTGCTCGTCCCGTTGACGATCAACGTGGCGTGGGGGGACAACTGGGCGGCGGCCAAGGGCTGACGTTTGTTAAGAGGACAGGTGGCGGGACCGGCGTCCTTCCTTGCCGGCGTCGATGAGTGGTCAGGTGGCGGGACCGGCGCCCGGCCGAGCGGTCCTTCGGACAACGACTCGGCCGGGTCGCCGCTCCCGTCCCTGCCCACCGCTCACGCCGGGCGTTGGCAGCGCCTGCTCTCTCCTGCCTCACTCGCCGCCGACTTCTTGGCCGGCGCCCAGATTGTATGACGCGATACAGTGAACTGTATGACTACCATGGTCAGCTTCCGTGCCGACGACGACGATGTCGCTGAAGCCGATCGATGGGCCGACCGGCTCGGCGTCGAGCGCTCAGAGCTGCTGCGCGAAGCCCTCGCGGCGCACCTTGCCCGCCTTGCCGTCGAGGATGACGCCGGCATGTACGCGGCTCAGCCATTCACAGCGGACGACGCTGCATTGGATGCGACCGACGACTGGGGTCTCGACGAGGACTGGTCCGACTGGGCGGAGTGGGTCGATCGGCGGGACCGTGCAACGGGGTGAGATCTGGTTCGCCGCGGTTTCGGGCGGCGGCGATCGCCCGGTACTCGTCCTCACCCGCGATCCTGTTGCCGACCGCATAGACCGGGTGGTTGTGGCTGCGTTGACGCGCACGCACCGCGGAGTCGTGTCCGAGTTGGTATTGACGGTGGCCGGCGACGATGTGCCATCGGACTGTGTCGTATCCTTCGACAACTTGCACACCTTGCCCCGCTCTGTGTTCCGCCGCCGGGTCACCAAGCTCTCCGACGCGCGGATGGCTCGTGCCTGCCGGACGCTGAGGGCCGCGGTCGCCTGCTGACGACTTTGCGACCGGCTCGGGCGAGTAACCTCGGCGCCCGTCATGGTCCATGTGGCCGAACGCGGTGCGACGTTTCGGTCCGGGCGGGGCTTCGAGGAAGGGGCAGCCGTCGGGGCGGTTGCTGTCGCGTCCGGAATCGCCGGCGCGCTTGCTGGAACACACGCCACCGGCACACCGCTCCTCGATCCGCTGTACGCAGCGCTCCTGGCCGCAGCGGTCACGGTCGCGGCAGGGGTCGCGGGCCGGGCCACGGTTCTCTGGCTCGCGGCCGTTGCCGCTGCTTTCAGCCGTGGATACGAGATCTTCGCCGCTGTCGCGGGACTGCTGATCGCGTTCGCGGCTGCTTTGCCGCGGAGGTCGATCCGGCCAATCACCGCCGTTGCCGCCGCCGTGTCGGTGCAGGTCGTGCTGCGGTGGCCCCACTTCGGCTTCCAAGGGGCGAGCGCGCTGGTGGGTGCCGCCGCGGTGGCGCCAATCCTTGTGCATGCCCTGGTGCGCATGCAGCGTCGCCAGCGGCGAATCGTCGTTTGGGGGGCGTTCGGTGCTCTCGCGCTAGCCGCGCTGTTCTGCATTCCCCTTGCCGTCGAGGCTGCGCTGGCGCGGACCGACGCGTCGCGGGGTATCACCGCGGCTGAGGACGCACTCCACTCGGTCAGCTCAGGAGACGCTTCTGGCGGAAGGGCGCAGCTGACCACGGCACAAGCCGACTTCTCCTCGGTCGCCAGGCGGGTAGGTGCCTGGTGGACCGCCGGCGCACGGCTCGTACCGGTCGTCGCCCAGCAGCGGCAGGCGGTCGTCGCGGGTGCCCAAGTCGCCAGGGACGTCGCCCACACGGCCGGCCAACAGTCGGAACACATCAACTTCGGCACCCTCCATTACCACGACGGCGGCCTGGACCTGCAAGCCGTGGCGGCACTGAGTGGCCCCTTGCACCAGGTGGACCAGCAGTTGACGACGGGGGTTGTCCGGTTGCACTCGGTGAGATCCGACTGGCTCGTCGGGCCGCTCGCGTCGCGGCTGCGTCTGTTGACCACCCACGTCGTCGACGCGCAACGAAGCGCGTCGCTCGCGAGCGATGCTGTCGACGCTGCTCCGTCTTTGCTGGGGGGAGAGGGGACCCGGCACTATCTCGTCGCCGTCGCCGACCCGGCGGAGAGTCGCGGGCTCGGTGGGCTGCTGGTCTCGTACGGGCTGGTGACCGCGTCCAACGGCCATCTGAGCGTCGACCAGTTCGCGGACATCAGCAAGCTCAACTCGGCCGTGTCGGCGCACGGCGGTGCGAATATCACCGCGCCGGCCGACTTCGTGGCGCGGTACGGCCAGAACCCCGCGCAGTACGCGCAGAACGTCACCTACTCGCCGGATCTCCCGACTGTCACCCAGGTCATGGGTCAGCTGTACGCCAAGGCCGGTTACGGGCAGCTCGACGGGTT